>JAQIBQ010000285.1 GCA_027859005.1 Prolixibacteraceae bacterium
GGCAACCTCGACAGCAAAAACCAAGAAGAAATGCACGATTTACTTTTTTCTTTGAGAGATGAATTTGGTGTAACCGTTATTATTGTAACACACGATAAGGAATTTGCAAAAATGAGTGACCTCATTTTTGAGATAAAAGATGGTATAATTCTTAAATAACGACATTCAAGAAAATAATGAAAAGCTGGACGCTTAAAAATGGGTCTAAAATATTTCAAGTATTAAGCGGCAGAAGCAATGTATATTTGTACCAGAATTCCAAACAAACATTTCTATTCGATACGGGTAAAACTTCACACTATAATCAACTTATTAAAAACATTAGTTCTTTAGGTGTTGAAAAAATCGATTGGTTGTTATTAACGCACACCCATTTCGACCATTGCCAAAATGCCACTGCGCTAAAAAAACATTTTAACTGCAAAATTGGCCTGCATAAAAACGCAATAGAATTTGCTAAAAACGGTTTTAGCCCCTTACCCAAAGGCACTATATTATTCACTAAATTGATTTCAAAAATTGGAATGCTTGTGAATGAAAAAAAGTTTGGATTTCTAAAATTTAGTCCCAATTTCATTTTTCAAAATAATTCCATGAACAAAGATATCACAACGATACATACACCTGGACATAGTTCTGATTCAATTTGTTTTATACTTGAAAATGAAATTGGAATTGTAGGAGATACAATGTTTGGAGTATTCAAGAATTCTATTTCCCTACCCTATGCCGATAATCCCGATCAACTTGTTAAAAGCTGGAGTAAATTAGAAAATTATAATTGCCGCACCTTTTTACCCGGACACGGAAACTCTATTGATATTCGTTTGTTTAAAAAACAACTTGAAAAGCATTCAAAAGCATGAGCCATATAAATACTGATGAATTAAAAACTTATCTCGATCAAAAATACAACGAATACAATGTGCCCAGTTTTATTGAAAACGATCCGGTTTCAATTCCACATCAATTCGATAAAAAAGAAGACATTGAAATCGCAGGATTCTTGGCAGCAACCATTGCTTGGGGTAACCGCAAATCGATTATTAACAACGCCAATAAACTCATGAAATGGATGGGCTATTTTCCGCACGAATTTATACTGAATGCTTCGGAAAAAGAATTAATCATTTTTAATCAGTTTGTACATAGAACAATGAATGGAATTGATACGGTGTATTTCCTAAAAGCCCTTAAAAACATCTACGTAAATCACGCCGGATTAGAAACGGTATTCACCAAGGGATATCAAAGAGAAGAAAGTCTTTTTAGTTCCATCGAATATTTTCGAAAAGTATTTTTAGAACTACCACACGAACATCGCACTGAAAAACACGTAGCCAACGTAACAAAAAAATCATCGGGAAAACGCTTGTGTATGTACCTGCGTTGGATGGTTCGAAACGACAAACGTGGTGTTGACTTTGGATTATGGAAAGACATACCGACCTCATCTTTAATGCTTCCGCTGGATGTACATACTGGAAATGTTTCCCGAAAACTAGGCTTACTAAAACGAAAACAAAACGACTGGTTAGCAGTGGAAGAAGTTACCGAATCGTTACGCAAATTAAATAGCAATGATCCTGTAAAGTACGACTTTTCACTTTTTGGAATTGGAGTAAATAAAGAATTATAATTTTGTTTTACTCTATATAGAAACAAAACCATTGACCACAGACTAATATACTATTGACTTTACCATGCCAAATAATTATTTTCAATTTAAGCAATTCAGAATAGAGCAAGAAAATGCCGCTATGAAAGTGGGCACCGACGGAGTTTTGCTTGGTGCATGGGCCGATGTTGAAAACGCCACTTCAATTCTTGATATTGGAACGGGAACGGGATTAATTGCACTGATGATGGCTCAACGCTCAAATGCCCAAATAGATGCTATTGAAATTGAACCCGATGCATTGAAAGATGCAAAATTAAATTTCAATAATTCGAAATGGAACAATCGCTTAAATGCTTTCCATTCATCACTCCAGGATTTTGCCACAACTAATAAGTCAAAGTACGATTGCATTGTATGCAATCCTCCTTTTTTCACCAATGGAGTTCAATCCAAAAAACAAGGCCGATCAATAGCGCGACATACCGATTCCTTATCGTTTAAAGATCTTCTTAACGGAATTATAAAGTTACTCAACAAAGATGGTCGGTTTAGTGTTGTGCTTCCATTTGATTCAAAAGTCGAATTTATTGCCACTGCTCAACAACTAAATTTAGTTTGTTCTAAAATAGTTGAGGTAAAACCAAAACCATCTAAAACGGCAAAAAGAGTTTTGTTAGAATTCTTATTTCATGAGGTTAAAACCTCGTACAATGAACTCACAATTGAAACAGAAGTTCGTCATGAATATACCACTGAATTTAAAAAATTGATTCAATCTTTTTACTTGAATCCATAATCCAATTTTCAACCCTCTTTCTATTTAAAATAACAATGAATTGTGTTAAGTTGCTATCTACAAGTTGATAGTGCAACTTATAATTTGTAAATTGCTTCATACACAATTTGCCGATGAATTCAAAAACACTACAACCCTTTGCCTGCCAGTTTTCACCCAATATTCCTGAATTACTGGCACTATTAAAATGCACCATTGTATTAAGTACCTACCAAGCAGGAAAAGTTATTTTCTTGAGTGCTACAGACGACCAAAGCTTAATACAACTACCTCGTAATTTTAACAAAGCAATGGGAATTGCCATTAAAAAAGATAAAATGGCTATTGCTGTACAGGACGAAGTAATTGTTCTGGCAAATTCATCAGATCTAGCAAAAGCTTATCCACCCAAACCAAATACATACGATGCCTTATATCTTCCCAGAGCTACCTATTATACCGGGAACATTGACATGCACGATTTGGAATGGATCGATGATGAATTGTGGGGTGTAAGTACCCGTTTTTCTTGTTTATCAAAAGTAAATACGAATTATAGCATTGAACCAATCTGGAAACCTTCTTTCATTTCCGATCTCACACCTGAAGATCGATGCCATCTGAATGGAATGGCCATTCAAAATGCAAAACCCAAATATGTAACTGCACTTGGGAAAACCAATACAAAAGAAGGTTGGAGAGCTCATAAAGCCCATGGAGGAATTATTATCGATGTTGAATCGAATGAATTTGTACTAAGTGACCTCGCAATGCCTCATTCACCGCGTTTATACAATGGTGAACTCTATTGCCTATTGTCTGCAAACGGACAGCTTATAAAAGTAGATACTGCTAAAGGCGCCTACAAAGTAGTAAAACAGTTTGATGGCTATGTTAGAGGAATGGCAAAATACAACGACTACCTTTTTATTGGGCTATCAAAGATCAGAACCAAAAGCTCATCGTTTGGAGATTTGTCAATAGCAGAAAAATCGAACAAATGTGCCATTGAAATTTTACACTTCCCAACCATGAGTAAGGTAGGACAAATTCAATACCTGAACAGTGTTGAAGAAATATACGATGTAAAGGTATTGTCCGAAACAACTAGACCTAATGTACTAAGTACTACGAAAGATGAATTCAGAAAAGCGTTGGTTATTCCCACAAAGAACTACTGGGCAAAAGATCAACCTTCAACTTAAAATTAACCCCTAATTTTTAAACCTGATGGAAAAGTATATTGAAAAACAATACGAATACACAAAAGTTAAATACGAAAAATTTTCTGAAAGACTACTAAGAATTCAGGCAAATGGAGAGTTTAATAGGCTTACAGAACATAAACAATTTTCGTTGGTAAATCGAGTTCGAAAGCTATGGAAAAAACTCCGACTACTTGAAGTTCAAATGAAACCCACAATTGCAATGGCATCGCTTGCCTTATTGCTTTTGTCAACCAACGTTAAAGCACAAAGCCAATTTGTTGAAGCGCCTGATAAAAATCCTCTTCCGCCACCCACTATAAATGGTTCGGAACCAATAATAATTGATCTAGACATGGATGGTGATTTGGATATATTAACCAGCATCGATTACAACACTATTGCATGGTATCAAAATGTAGGTACAGCCAGCGACCCCAAATACGTTAAGGCCTCCGAAGAGAACAATCCATTTGCCCAACTTGATGATGAACTTGAAATGGGTACTTGGGATTTTGAAGCTTTTGGTGATATCGACAACGATGGCGATATGGATATACTCACCGATGAGGATATCATTTTAATAAACACGGGTTCGAATAACTCAATAATCTATACCGAGGAATCAACAAACTTACCCTATTCCTTTAAAGTAGGCGATCTCGATGGTGATGGAGATTTGGACCTATTAAGTATTGACAAAGGATATTCCGACCTGGATACAATACCCCTTTCTGTAAGCATTTATAACAATACCGGCGACGCAAATAATTTTGAGATAGACTATGACGACAGAGATACGATAGCGCTTGGTGAAATCCCAGATGAATATTACCTTAATGATTTTCATTTTATCGATTTAGATTTCGATGGAGACCTTGATATACTTGTGAATACTGAAAATTGGGACAATAATACGAACCAACGATCCTGTTTCTATTTTGAAAATATTGGGACCCCTACTCAGGCCGAATTTTCTCAAAAAGATGAAAACCCTTTCAGTGCTTTAGAAGATGTTATTACACAGCTTGGTGATTTTGATAACGATGGTGATTATGATGTTCTATCTGGGGGATATTATACACAAATGGCATTTTATGAAAATACGGGGGAAGAGCTTATTCCAAATGAAACGATTATTGAAGAATTATACAATGGAATTCAATTACCAATTAGCTACTACTTTACTCCTCAGTTTATCGATTACGATGGTGATGGTGATCTTGATGTCACTACAATGAGTTATTACAATAATTGGGAATCAGAGTATTTTGAGTGCATTGAATCAGACAATCAATTGAAATATCGTAAAGTGGAAACAGAAATCTATCCATTTTTAAATGATGACCCTACAACAATAAAAATTCCATTTTTTGTCGATTTAGATCAAGATGGTGATATTGATGCTCTTGTAATGAATCTCGATTACGAGTACTATGGATTCAAATACTACTATTATGAAAATACCGGTTCGAAACAAGTTATGGATTTCTCAAAAGAACCTGTACTTGACTTATTCGATTACTCCGAAGAATATTTCATAATGCCTTCTTTTTCGGATATAGATGGCGATGGTGATCTGGATATTATATACTCATCCTATGAAGGGGAGAATGGAATATTATTTTACGAAAATACGGGCAGCAATACCAATTTAATTTACACACTAAAACCAACTGAAACGAATCCGTTTAGTTCAATTAGTGAAGATTTATTTTTAGCTTTCAGTAAATTGTTTTTTAGCGATATTGATGCCGACGGCGATTACGATTTAATCTCTGGAGGAGGTTATAGTTACTCCGAAAGTTCAATTTTGTATATTGAGAATACCGGAAGTGCAACAAATCCAGTATTTAATGCAACATCTGAAACAAATCCATTCGAAGGTCTAGCAGGCATTTATAGTCAAATCAATCTTGTTGATTACGATAAGGATGGAGACGATGATCTGTTTATTCATGATAACTACGGATCAATAACAAGGTATTTTGAAAACACAATTGAACCCAATGGAATACCTCGAATCACGGAAAAATTACCAATAAGCATATTTCCTAATCCTGTAGAGAAGTATTTAAACCTTAAAATTAATGCTCAGTTTGAAGGAGAGCTTTCGCTTACACTTATTAATGTTGAAGGAAAAACAAGCTTCTTGGGTAAGTATAATTGTAACGCTGAAAAAAATACGCTTTCAATTCCAGTTAAAAACTATCCTAAAGGGTCTTACATGCTTCATGTTACAAGTGAAAAAGCAACCTACAACCAAAAGCTTATCATAAAATAATAACGTAAATAGCTGCAACAAAAAAAGGAACCTACTTGAATTGAATAGCTTCCTTTTTTTGTAAACAATAGTAACCTGAGTTCGATTAAAATTTTGAGTTCAGATTGAAATAAAAAGCTGATATACAGGGCAAATTTTGTAGGGCTAGCGAGCTAGCTCGAAAAATTTAACGTAGTAGATCAGTTTTTTATTCAAAACTTAGCTTTTTACCAACATCCCTTCAAACTAGTTTCGCTTATCAAATCACAAAAGAAACGAAAACCACATTTTAAAAGTCATTTAGTTTTAACGCTAACTTTCAAAATTTTCAATCATTCCTTATCATTATTTTTTAAGCAAAATTTGTTTCCATTATTCGTATTAAATTAAATATTTTTTACTTTTGGGCGTTTTTGTCAAAAACAACTCAGTACTTTCCTTGGTTTTCAGTCAATTAAAAGCCTCGCATTTCATTACTTATCATTATTACAAAGACGGATGAAGGGTGTTTTCAAACCAAAATTATTTACAATCCTGAAAAATGGATTAAGTCCAAAGCAAATCTCATCAGAGATTATGGCAGGTATTGTGGTAGGCATTGTTGCCTTACCATTAGCCATTGCTTTTGCAGTAGCCTCAGGCGTTTCACCTGAGAAAGGATTAATAACAGCTATTGTTGCAGGTTTTATTATTTCATTTCTTGGAGGTAGCCGCGTTCAAATAGGTGGCCCCACAGGAGCTTTCATTATTATTGTTTACGGTATTGTTGAGCAATACGGTATCGATGGATTAATAATTTCAACCGTTATGGCCGGAGTAATTTTAATCCTTTTTGGAGTTTTAAAATTGGGTACACTGTTGAAGTTTTTTCCCCATCCTTTAATTGTTGGCTTTACCAGTGGAATTGCCTTGGTTATTTTCTCGACCCAAATTAAAGATGCATTTGGACTTGAGATTACCAAAGTACCTTCTGGCTTTCTTGAAAAATGGCAGCTCTATTTCAATAAAATAGATACGCTAAATCCAACAGCCTTGCTGCTCACCCTAATAACGATTGCGATTGTTTTATTTTCAAAAAAAATAACAAAAAAAATTCCAGGATCCTTCATCGCCATTATTCTGATTACAGCAGCCGTTCAAATTTTGAATCTACCAGTAACCACCATCGAATCATTTTTTGGCGAAATACCTCGGAACATCAGCATATCTATTCCTCATTTTCAGTTGAGCGATTTAAGTAACTACATTGCTCCTGCGCTTACCATTGCACTTTTAGGTGGAATAGAATCATTACTTTCTGCAGTGGTTTCAGACGGAATGATAAGCGGCAATCATCGCTCAAATACAGAATTAATTGCACAAGGAATTGCAAATATAGTAACACCATTTTTTGGAGGCATTCCAGCAACAGGAGCTATTGCCCGCACAGCCACCAACGTTAAAAACGGCGGGCGTACACCCATTGCCGGAATAATACATGCCTTAACCCTTTTGCTTATCATGCTGTTTTTTGGCAAATGGGCAAAACTCATTCCCATGTCGTGCCTTGCCGGTATACTTATCGTAGTTGCATACAACATGAGCGAATGGCGCACTTTTGTCTCCATTCTTAAAAGTTCGTGGTTCGACATCATTGTATTGCTTACCACCTTTACCTTAACCGTTTTGGTTGATTTGACCATTGCCATTGAAGTTGGTGTTGTTTTATCTGCTTTACTTTTCATGAAACGAATGGCCGATGTTGGTGAGAAAAAATTGACGGAAGAGTTGGATAGTGATGTGCTGGACGATTACTCCAATCTGCCAAGCGAAATTTCGATTTATGAAATTAGTGGCCCCCTGTTTTTTGCCTCAGCCAAGCAGTATGCCGAGGTGATAAAAACCATTGGTGGAGGTAAAACCAAGGCAATCATCATTCGTATGCGCCATGTCCCCTTTATCGATTCTACAGGGATGCACAATTTTAAAGATTCCATTAAATCGTTGAGGGGAAATGGTATTCGCGTAATTCTATCGGGGGTCGATCCAGAAGTAAGAAAAGACCTCGACAAAAACGAAATCAGCAGTTTAATTGGCTCTTCAAATATCTACGATTCGTTTGATGATGCAGTTAAAGAAGCTGGAAAAACTTTAAAAAAATAATTCAACTTAATTTTGAATTAATCAGTATAACATTTATAAAAATATTTTCCCAACTTTCATATCCAATTTTATTGAAAAAAGTCCCCTTTAGGGGATATAGGGGTTATGAAATTGCAAGCATCCGCTCAATAGGAAGTTTAGCCTTTTCTATCACTTCGTCACTCAAAGACACCTCTGGTAATTCGTTTTTCAAACAGATGTAAAGCTTTCGCATCGAATTAAGTTTCATATACGAGCAGTCGTTGCAAGCACAAGTTGAATCGTTTGATGGAGCAGGAATAAAAATCTTCCCAGGACAAGCTTTTTTCATTTGGTGAAGTATCCCACTTTCGGTAGCCACAATAAATTTCTGAGCATCACTCACCTGAACATATTTTAACAACGAAGCTGTTGAGCCAATGTGTTTGGCCAACAACAAAACTGGAGTTTCACATTCGGGGTGAGCAATCATCTCGGCATCGGGATGCGCATCCATCAAATCAACAATTTTCTCAACCGAATACTCTTCATGAACCATGCAGGCACCGTTCCACAAAACCATATTGCGCCCAGTTAAGGAATTGATGTAATTGCCCAAATTCTTATCGGGACCAAAAATCAGCTTTTCATCTTTGGGGAAACTGTTCACAATTTCAACAGCATTTGACGAAGTGCAAACAATATCAGTTTCGGTTTTTAAATCGGCAGTACAGTTGATGTAACTAATTACTTTATGATGGGGGTAATTGGCTTTGAATTTTCTAAACTCATCAATGGGCGCTGATTCAGCCAATGAACAACCAGCTTTCAAATCGGGTAAAATAACTTTTTTTGAAGGATTGATAATTTTAGCCGTTTCGGCCATAAAATGCACGCCCACAAAAACAATGATATCGGCCTCTGTTCGAGCAGCTTCCTGAGCTAAAGCAAGACTGTCGCCCACAAAGTCGGAAATATCCTGCAATTCAGCCTCGATGTAGTAATGCCCTAAAATAACAGCGTTCTTTTCTTTTTTCAACCTATTGATTTCTTCAACCAAGTTCAGTCCTTTTGGAATGGCTTCATCAATAAAACCATCTTTATCTAGCATTACAGTAATCTCTGAAAAATCGAATTTCATCTTTTTCTCCTTATTGAATAACAAGGCGCAAAGTTAAAAATTCAAACATTACTACCATGTGATATAACTTTCATTTTAAATATTGATATTGAAAACAGTTTTTTTCAAACAATATTCATCTAAAATTTCATGTTTACACCTCCCAGTTGCCTATTTCCTACAGGAGAAAAGTTTCGGAATTGAACTGAACTTTTAATAAATATTGTACTCCCTTTCGAAACCTTGTACCCAACACCAAGAGCCGCTTCCCAATAAAAAGCCTTTTCAATGGGCGACATATTTCCAAGTGAGGGATCTTCGTAATCGTTTATTAAAATACTTCCTCCATTCATAAAAACATCGAACTTGTCCCATCCAAAAGCTTCTTTTAAATGATAACTAAATCCCATTGCCAAAGGTTTGCTGTTTTGCCAAAACTGATATCCATTTGATGAAAAATGATAAAATAATTTCTCAGGAGTTGAAATGAATTCAGAATAATTCCCATTAACATAGTCATACTCAAAAACAAGGTGCTGCTTCTGATTTGCTACATTGAATTCACCGCTCATAGGATAGCGATCATAAAAAGACGAATCAAATAAATAATACTTGGACAGTTTAGGTTTATAATCGGGATTGAATTGAGTTGTATCCATTCTTTCTTGCCCGTATCCCTTAAATGCAAGCAATATTATTATTAACATAAAACAGAGAGATAATTTCATAAAGTCATTCTATTATAAAACAGTATAAATTTCAGCATTTATTCTCAAATAAAACCTAAAAAACTGATAAAAAGAGTTAAAGAAAAGTAAACGTAGTAAAACAAATAACGTCTTTTCTTAAATTTTTTTAATCAAAATACCCCTTTCTCTGTTC
>JAQIBQ010000298.1 GCA_027859005.1 Prolixibacteraceae bacterium
CAATTATATTGATAGATGCTTTTGCTTTCGATCTTACACCTAAAAAAGATTTAGATTTACAAAGTTTGATCGAAACTGAATACAATATCAAAATTAATATCCCGTCTGGTGAATTGAACAATAAAAAATTATATAATGCCCTGAAAAAAGCCGTAGATTTAAAGAATACGAACAAAATGATTTTCACCGAATTTGAGGAATTTGAAAGACGTATTGAAACATTAAAAGTTCAACAAACGATTACATATAATCCACCTCGGAATAAATTAGTTCTTGACACAACATTATTCCGATCGAATTTGAACTCAAATAAAAATAGATTTTTAGGTTGGGATAACTATATAAGTAATAGTATAAAGTTAAAAACAATACAAGGAGATCATATATCAATTATGAAAGAACCAAATGTAAAAGTATTAGCTCAAGAGATTCAGCTTACAATTACAAATCGTTAAACCCATTATAATCTCTTTTAAAACTAAACATTATGAGAAAAATTCTCTTTTTAACAATTTTAATTTTAGAACTAAGTTTCATTTCAGCAAATGCCCAAACAATTGACACACTGCTGAATATGAACGGTTACGAATTACATTTTAAAATAATAGAAGGAAAAGGAATGCCTATGTTATTCGAAAATGGAAATGGAGATACTGAAGCTATTTGGGATGGAGTAGCCCCTTATATCGCAAATATTACTAAAGCTCCACTTATTAGATACGATCGCCAAGGTTTTGGTAAAAGTACTGTAGACTCTACCAAAAAGGGGATTGAAAATGAAATTATTGGTTTAGAAAATGCATTAGAAAAATTGGGTTACAATAAAAAAATCTTTTTAGTTGCTCATTCCTTGGGCGGATTTTATAACTCTCTTTATGCAACTAGAAATCCAAAGAGAGTAAAAGGAATGGTGTTTTTTGATGCAAGTTTACCTTGTTTTTTCACCAATGAAGAAATTATAAATGAGGGTAATTCACCTAAATTACGCGAAATAGTCTCTACTGTTAGTAAAAACCCTCTTCCTTTATCCATTCCGTTATTTGATATTGTTGCTGAGCAATCGGCAGTAGCACATAAACGTTGGAAAAGTTGTCACGAAAATTTAGATGCTATGTCTGAAAAAAGAAATGGTATGATAGCAGACGAATCAAGCCATTATATTTTCATTGACAATCGTACACTTGCTATTAATGCAATAGTTACAAACTATGCCAAAGCCCAGAAAAGGAAGAAAAAAAATAAGATTATTGAACAGGGGTATGCTTATGGATTAACATCTTCAAACGAAGACTACGGTAAGCTTTTTAGATATAGAAATTCGGCTGATTACTTAAAAGACTGGGGGACAACATTGCTTCAACAAGAAAATTCAGTCAAAAAGAAAGACGCATTTGAAATTTTACAATGCAATGTGAAAATATTTCCAGATAGTTCAATCGCCTACGAAGGCCTAGGTAACGCTTGGTTTAAAACTGGAATAATCGACTCAGCTATAAACAACTACACACAAAGCATTTTTAAAGATTCAACCAATACTAATGCCAAACATAATCTACAAAGAATAAATAGTATTACAATAGTACCTGAAACTGTTCTTGATAGTTATATTGGTTCATACAACCTAGGCGAATTTAGTGTAGAAATTGAGAAGAAAAAAGAAAAGCTGATTCTAGATTTATTTGGCACTAAAAATATCATGTACTTTTCTTCTGATCTTGAGTTCTTTGTTTATGATTACGACTTTCAATTTAAATTTACAAAAGATGAAAATGGAAAAATTGATGGATTCAATTTTGCGGGAGGTAAAAGAGCTATAAAAATAAAATAACAGTTGATAGTATATATCATTACAAAATCATTTCTTGGACAAGAATCTCTGAATATTGAATTCTTGAAGACAAAGTACAGGAAAATCTAAAATCAATTAATATAGGGTGAGTATACCATTGCTCACCCTCAATAAATACACTTGAACCAATAATCATTAGCTTCCCTGACTCAACAAGTACAATCCCTCTCCCATCGGCCTTTACAGCACTTTCGTAAAGTGTCCAATAATCATAAAAACATTTGAGCTTATTCTCCGAAGAATAGATTTTATGCCATATTTCTTTCGTGAAAATTGTTGAAAAATCATTAAAATCAATTGGTTTAACATATTCAATGTCTACCCCCAATTTAGTTTTATCACTAAAAGCAAGCACTGCACAAGTAGCTGTATGAGATATATTAAAATCAAACATTGCTCCTTTGAAAGAAGGCCTGCCTGTTAAACTATATTGTAGATCTTGAATTTTATATTGATCATTTCCTGTCTTAATGAGTAATTGAGATAATAAATATGCTGATGTTAAAAGTAAATCCTTATCCTCTTTCCTCTTATAACCCTCATATTTAATTCTTGCAATTTTTGATAATTGATTTATCAATAGCTGCTTATTTATCTTTTGTAAAATACTAGTATAGGCATAATAAACTTGTATCATAATATCCTGAGTTTGATTCTGAAATTCCGTATGAATTGAAATTTCGTTGTAATTGTGCCATTTGTTTCGATGAATAAAACTTCGGGTCGAATGTGTAACACCATCCTGGAGCCAATTGTACCACCTACTCACCAGTGGATTTGCAAATCAAATATAGTTTAAATATTTATTGTTTTCTTTTTTAGCGATACCCCTTTCAAATCGAAAAAATGTACATTAAAAAAAAATGCCATCCCTTCAAAAAGAGATGGCATCCTTATCTATTTTGAACAGTTTAATAACCGTATAAACTTAATCTAACTTATGAATAACCAAACCAGAACGTAGTTTTGGTTCGAACCAAGTAGTTTTTGGAGGCATAATGTTGTTCGTGTCAGCAATGTCAATCAATTGTTTCATACTAACAGGATACAATGCAAATGCAACCTTCATTTCACCATTATCAACTCGTTTGCTTAATTCGCCCAGACCACGAATTCCACCAACAAAATCGATTCGTTTATCGGTACGTAAATCTTTAATGTCGAAATGTTTTTCTAACACCTTATTCGAAAGAATCGTAACATCCAATACGCCAATAGGGTCGTTATCATTGTATCCATCAGCTTTAGCAACTAACTTATACCAATTGCCTTCAACGTACATACTGAAGGTATGTAACTCTTTAGGTTTGAAAATTTCAGAACCTACTTTAGTCACCTCAAAATCATCACCCAATTTAGTAATCAATTCATCAACTGTTAAATCGTTCAAGTCTTTTACAACACGGTTGTAATCGATAATTTGCAATTGGTTATCGGGGAAATGAACGGCCAAAAAGTAGTTGAATTCTTCGTCGCCGGTATAGTTTGGATTTTCCTTACGACGTTCGGCACCAACCAATGCGGCAGCTGCAGTTCTATGATGTCCGTCGGCTACATAGGTAGCAGGAATCTCATTTTTGAAAATATGTACAATTTTCTCAATAATTAAAGGCTCATCAATTAACCAGAAGTGATGTCCGAAACCATCGTCTGCAACAAAATTATATTCAGGAACTTTCGTTTCCACTATCATTTTCACCATTTGATCAATCTCTTGGTGAGCAGGATAGGCAAAAAATACAGGTTCAACATTTGCATTGGTATTGCGAACATGTTTCATTCTGTCTTCTTCTTTATCAGGACGAGTTAGTTCGTGCTTCTTTATTACCCCGTTCAAATAATCGTCGACGGCAGCTGCGGCAACTAAACCGTATTGTGTTCTACCATTCATGGTTTGCGCATAAATGTAAAGGCACTCCTTTTCATCGCCTACCAACCAACCTTCTTTCTGAAACATTTGTAAGTTTTCAACAGCTTTGTCATAAACTTCATCAGAATGATCATCGGTACCAGCTGGAAATTCTATCTCAGGTTTGATTATTCGCAACAGTGATTGTGGATTATTAGCAGCTTCAATTCTTGCTTCTTCAGAGTTCAATACATCGTATGGACGAGAAGCTACTTTTGCAGCCAAATTTTGAGGAGGTCTAACTCCCTTGAATGGTTTAATTACAGCCATTATGTTTTAATTTACTTGAAATGTTTTATCTCCTTTTAAGAGAAAGTTGACAATTTGTTCAGAAGCAGCCATACCAGCGTTAATATTAGCTTCGGCAGTTTGTGCTCCCATTTTCTTGGGTGTAAAGAAATAACGCCCTTTTAAGGTTTTCTCAAATACCTCAATACTATCGGGTGCTATGTCTGAAAGATACTTCACATCGGGTCTGAATCGTAAGAAGTTGATTAAATCATCTTCGTTAATAACTTCCTTACGAGCAGTATTAACAATAATTGAGTAGGGCTTTAGATGTTGTAATATATCGTAACTAACCGATTTAATGTGTTCTCCTCTAGCAGGAACATGGATAGATACAACATCGCTCATGGCATACAACTCTTCTAAGGAATCGGTCACTGTTAATCCTTCCGATACAGCTTGTGCTTTGCTAAAACGAGTGTAAACCACTGTTTCCATACCAAAACCACGAGCGATTCGACTTACGTTTCGAGCAACGTATCCGTAACCGTGTAAACCTATTGTTTTGCCACGTAATTCTGCTCCTGAATTCCCAGAGAATAAGTTGCGAATTCCATAAAGTGCTAAGCCAATTGCCAATTCGGCAACTGCATTTGAATTTTGACCAGGTGTATTCATTACAACAATACCTTTTTCGCTGGCTGCGTCTAAATCAACATTATCGTATCCTGCACCAGCACGAACAATAATTTTTAATTTTTCAGCTTCATCAATAAGCGTTTTATCAATTTTATCGCTTCTAATGATAAGTGCATCGGCATCTTTAATCGATTTCAACAACTCACTTTTTTCAGTGTATCGTTCAAGAAATTCAATTTCAAAATCGGCTTGCTTAAGCACCATTATGATTTTATTGATCGCTTTTTCAGCAAATGGTTTTTGGGTTGCAATTAGCACCTTTGTCATAACTACTCGTTTTATCAAAACTCACAAACCCAAATAAAAAAATCCAAATCCCAAGTAGGACAATCCTTTATGGGAATTTGGATTTAGGTTTTTAGAATCTTGCTATTTAATTTTTCGATTCGAATTCTTTCATCGTATCGACGAGTACTTGAACACTTTCTTTAGGTAATGCATTGTAGGTTGAAGCACGGAAACCACCCACTGAGCGGTGACCTTTAATTCCCAAGATACCTTTTTCACTTGCTAATGCAAGAAAATCGGCTTCGAGTGCTTCTTTACCTTCACTCATTACAAAACAAATATTCATAACCGAACGGTCTTCTTTTGCAGGAACAACTGCTTTAAATAAACTGTTACGATCTAACTCATCGTATAATAAAGCTGCTTTCTCTACATTATCTTTTTGCATGGCAGCTATTCCTCCACGTTGCTTGTACCATTTTAGCGTTTGTAAAGCAGCATAAATTGCAATACAAGGAGGTGTGTTAAACATTGATTGACCTTTAACATGGGTATTGTAATCCAACATAGTTGGAATTGGACGGAATTCTTTACCCAACGCAGCAGTTTTCACAATAACTAATGCAACTCCTGCAGGTGCCAAATTTTTCTGTGCCCCGGCATAAATTAAATCGTATTTCGAAATGTCGATTGGGCGACTAAAAATATCAGACGACATATCGCCAATTAAAGGAACACTAACTTCTGGGTCGAAACTCATTTGAGTTCCAAAAATGGTATTGTTTGATGTGAAATGAAAGTAATCTGCATCTGCAGGCACTTCATAACCTTTTGGAATGTAATTAAAATTTGCATCGGCCGATGATGCTACTTCAACAACTTCGCCAAAGAACTTTCCTTCTTTAATCGCTTTTTTAGCCCAAGCACCCGTGTTTAAATAGGCAGCTTTTTTGTTCAACAAATTATATGGAACCATGCAAAACTGCATACTAGCACCACCTTGTAAAAACAACACTTCGTAACCTTCGGGTACTTCAAGTAACTCCTTAACCAATGCAACAGCCTCATCAACAACTGCTACAAACTCTTTGCTCCGGTGCGAAACTTCCATCACAGATAGATCCATTCCTGCAAAGTTCATTACAGCTTTTGCAGTTTCGTCTTTTGTAAACTCTGATAAAATTGATGGTCCGGCAAAAAAATTGTGCTTCTTCATTATACACTAATTTGATGGTTATAAAATCAATATTTTTTACTTGAAAACCTAAGGGCAAATTACTTTTACTCGAATTAACAATAGGTGAGAAAAATCAATATTGCCTTAGAATTTTTCATTTTAATTTTTTAAAAGATAAACAACTAATAATCAAGCATTAGTTACTATAATCGATGACATTTATTTTTGATTTTTTGAGATGACAATCATGTTACATGATCAACATCAATTTTTAGATATGTTTAACCGACACACGATCGACTTGAACAATAAGAAGATGTAAACCAACCCATTTGTACTGGTCGCCATGTAGCTGAAAAATTTACTTCAAAAGCTTGAAATAAACTGTATTCATTTTGAAAAAAGAGACGAACAATTTGTTGTATCATTCTAAAACTGTATCTATTGGTATCACAACTCAATTGAATGTCGTACAGACTATTCATTTTTTTTGAATTAAATTAAGAGGGTAAAGATATAATATAATGATGATAAATATCATAATGAATTAAACATTATTAAAGATTTCAAAAATTCGTAACATCGGAGTTATGCCCTTTCACTACCTCCACTAGAAACAAAAAAACCCTGTAAAAGAC
>JAQIBQ010000306.1 GCA_027859005.1 Prolixibacteraceae bacterium
AATAAGTAAAGTTCATCGTTAGAATCGATATTCACATCGCAGTCTTCACAATCAAATTCTTCAGGATCAATTTTGAAATATTCTCTACTATCGAATTCATTTAATATTCTTTCTAATACGTTGAAAGCGTCTAACTCACCTTTGTCTTCATTGTAAGTCATAAAACGTACTTTCTTCATTTTGTAGATTACTTTTTTTGTGTCATCGTCGATGAAAATTTCAAATGGTTTTAAAACCGATTTTGAGAAGCTAAGTGTTAGTACACCATCTTTTCCTGAGAACATATCGTAAATCTTGTCGGACTTACTTTGCGCATTGCCCAAAAATGAGCTGAGCATAATAGCTACTAGTATTCCAAGTCTTATCAGTAGTTTCATGTTGTATCTTTTTAAGAGTGAAATTAATTACTTAGCGATAAACCTTCGGATTTCATTTCCCAAAATTCGCCTACCATATCGCCATCCCATGTATTACTTGTATTCTCTATGTCGTAAATGATAGGAAGTAATTTATCGTTTAGAAACACTATTTTCCCTTCGGGCAACTTAAGCGTTAGATTAAGTTCTTGAGTGCGCCATTTTGAATTTTCTTCTAGTAAGAAATAAGGATCAAGAATCAGATCTGAGCCTTCAATTTTGTAACTGTAATTTATCTTATTTGCATTTCTTTTTGCAGTACGGTAATTGTTCCCTTTCGAAGATTTTCGGACTTTTATTTCCATTGTTTCTTTTGTGGTTTGTTCAATGGTGAACTGTGGACGAGCAACCAATACTTCTTTGTCTCCTTCCATCATTACCATAACATTGTTTACTTCAAATCGAGTTTCAATGTATTTATCAAATTTTTCATTGTTGGTGGTAATGAATAACGTGTCGGATGTGGATTTTATGCTGTAACTATCAGTTATTGAGGCATCGGTGCTAAAGATGTCAATTGCACCCACACTTGTTGCTATGGCAAGAATAATCCCTATTATCCAGAGGCCTAAGCTCGATAAAATAATTGCTTTACTATTTGATGTATAGTTAAATAGCATTTTTGTTCCTGCGTAAATGATTAGTAGTAAGGGTATTCCTGCAATAACGAATGCCGAAATTATTAAAGTTGAAGCCATGGTTCCGCTAAAAATATGATCCATGAATAGGCCAGAATTCGCATCTGATAAGAATTCGGGGAAGAAACCAATAATTTGGGTAGTCGCAAGTAGTCCAAGGAGTAATCCTACAAGAGATATAAATCCAATGAAAAGGAAGATGGCACCAAATATTTTAGTCAAAACATGAGCTGTATCTCTTCCCGCTTCTGAAACAGAATGCCCTGCTTTTCGAGCATATTCCTTCCCTTTTTGAAATTCACTAGAGTCTTTGTATTTATTGAAACTATCTTTCATTTCGCCAAATTCTTCCTTCACAGATTTGCCAATATTTTCAACGTTAATATCTTCTCCTCTCATATCTAAACGCTGGGAAGTTGTTCTTGCTTTCGGTACAGCAATCCAGAGAATAATGTAAGCTGGTAATGCAATTCCCGATGTTATTATAAATAGAATGAAGAAGAGAATGCGTACTATTAATTTATCCATTCTGAAAAAATGTGAAAGGCCTCCACAAACACCACCTAAAATTCTTGATTCTGGATCGCGATACAATCTTTTCCTACGTCGATAATATCCTGTGCTTTGTGTCGATTGGGTGTTCTTGTTTTGACTTTCTTCGTCAGCTTCAACAAAATCTTCAGGTAAACCCATTACTTCAATAATATGATTAACCATTCTTTCGTTTACCACATTTTGATTATCGATTGTTTTTTCAGTAAAAAGTTCAGAAATACGAGTTTCAATGTCGCTTATGATTTCGTGGCCACCTTCTTCTTTATTAAAATGTTCACTTATTTTATTTAAGTATGTTTTCAGCTTGTCATATGCATCTTCATCGATGTGAAATACAGTTCCGCTGATGTTTATTGTTAATGTTTTTTTCATTTCGGTATATTTTTACGATGATTTTTTAATGGTTTCAACTGCGTTAACAATTTCGGTCCATGAATTTTCTAATTCACTTAAAACCGTTGTTCCAGATTTTGTAAGTTCGTAGTATTTACGTGGTGGCCCTTGCAGTGACTCTTCCCACCTATAACTTAACAGTCCCGCATTTTTTAGCCGGGTTAATAGCGGATATAGGGTTCCCTCAACAACAATCATTTTGGCTTTTTTCATTTCCTCAATGATGGAAGGAGCGTAAGCGTTTTTTTTCGAAAGTATTTCAAGAATACAATACTCTAATATACCCTTTCGCATTTGTGCTTTTGTGTTTTCAACTTTCATATGGTTAGGTATTATAATTTCCAACTTTTAGAATCTGTCATCCACTTTTCAATCGGAAGTGTTTCTTCCTTGTGATTTTTGATTGGTTTTGTTTTAAATAAATCATCATTAGTCATCCAGGTTTCGAGGGTCAGGTTTTTCTCTATCTCGTCCTTTTTAAGTGAAAGTTCACTATCTGATTGAGCAATTTCAGTTAATATATTATTTGATTGGATTGTCTCGTCAATTGAAAACGAAATTTCCTGTATTGTGGTTGATGTAGGTATGGTCTTTGTTATATGGCCAATGCCATAGCTGTTAAGTAGTGCTTGCCCGAAAAGCCCAATTTCTGCGTTACGCCCTTTCTGAAAACAGTCACTTACGGAAGTAAACTCCTTGATTTTCAGAAAGGCCAAGCCTTGAAATTGAACTTTTCGATTCAAGCACTTGAAAAAAAAGTAGTTTTCTTGCTGACACTAAGTATTGAAAGAAGTAGAACAAGAGTTAAGCTGCAAATTTTAAAAATTGGTGTTTTCATTACTACTATTTTTAAATGGTGTGTTTTCTTTAATTTCGATACAAACATACGATCGTATACAGTACTATGCAAAACAAAGTAGTATGTATTGTTTGTTTTTGTCGGTAAGTAGCTTTTATTAGTAGGTGAGTAGAATAATTTCAGGAAGAAATTACCAGATTTATAACTACTTTTTAATGGGCAAATTTTAAAAATATGCTAAGAGGAATAAATTTATAAGTTGTCTTTCATGTTGCAATAGATAAAAATATATTAATGGTACAGAAA
>JAQIBQ010000318.1 GCA_027859005.1 Prolixibacteraceae bacterium
GTTTTTAAACTAATGTTTTAGTTTGTCAGAAATCTATTTCTATTTTCTATCTTAGCTTCAAATTTGAAATTCATGAATAAACGAGTATATCTACTACTTATAGTAGCAATAATTGTTACAAATAGTTGTAAAGAAGACGAGTTGGTTGATCTAAACTACCCTACTACTTATCAACCTTTAACAAGGGAAAGTGACTTCAATAATATATTAGATCAACTGGAAAAAACAGAGTTGGTAAATTATACTGCAATTGACACTTTTGGTTTTCCTGTTTTTATTACTGATATCTATGATTCATTAGAGAATAAGGAATGGAGCTATAAAACAACTTTAGAAGCGTTAACGGCCTCTACCAAAAAAGCTGTAATTGAATATGGCTATTTTATTAATACAGCTGATAGTGCTTCAATTGACGTACTGATAGTAACAACTTCAAAAGGAATTAATTTCTCTCAATTTTTAGAATCGTATTCCGATTCTTTACCCAACGTTTGGAAAGTTGTAACTCAAAACCAAAAAGTAGATGGACTTGAAGTGATTGGCTCAAACTTAAATTTTTTATTCTCTCCTAATGGAGCAATAGCAATTGACGGACATTGGTATAGTGATGTTTACATTCCAGCGATAGATAAATATTCCGAAGAAGAAGCTAAAGCATTAATTTTAGACAAAACATTAACTGATGGCAATTCCAGTTTAACCATTGACCTTGCAACAAATTGGCAAAATTCAAAGAAAATAATTTTACCTATTAAAAGCTCATATAAAATTGAGATGAGAGTTTGTTGGGTACTTCATACCGATAATTGGGAAATTTTTATCGATTCTCAAACGGGTGAAATTCATTCTAGCATTGATATTGGAAACTATTAAGGATCAATTGAAAACCGATCGGCATCGGATAGCGTATTAAATTTGTTTCGAAAAGAAATCAGTCCTGATTTACTTAGTGTTGAGTAATGAATACCAAATTTATCTGAAGCGTTTGATATCACTTTCCCTTTTGCATCAATAACAACTGAATCGCCTCGATATAAGATAGAATTAGCATCTTCCCCTAAACGGTTAACCGCAGCTACATAGCACTGATTTTCGATAGCACGTGCGTTCAATAACGTATTCCATACCTCGAAACGTGGTGCAGGCCAATTGGCTACATTAATCAACAAATCGTAAGCAAATGTATTTCTGCTCCAAACAGGGAAACGTAAATCGTAACAGATTTGGGGAAATATTTTCCATCCTTTATAATCGATAATAGTAGCCTTATCTCCTCTTTGGTAATGCTTATTCTCATCGCCCAAACTGAATAGATGTCTTTTATCGTAAGTCTCCATAGTTCCATTTGCTTGAACCCAAACAAAACGATTTAAGAATTTGTCATTCTCCTTTACAAACAAACTACCACAAAGCACAACATTCAATTTAGAGGAAATATATTTCATCCACTTTATGGTGTTTCCACTCATGGTTTCTGAAATCTTTTGCGATTTCATTGAAAAACCGGTAGAAAATGATTCAGGAAGAATAACAACATCGGTGTCTGTCTCAAGATCTTCTAATAGGTCTTGCAATAACTCACAATTCGCTTCAGCATTTTCCCATACAGGTTCAAACTGTATTAATGCGAGCTTTAATTCGTCTTGTATAAAAACTTCGTTTTTCATTCAACTGTATATCGTTCTATATTTTGTGCATGAGCATAATCAATCAAAAGCTTTTCGCAAAAATCAACAGCAGTATCTAGCTCGTTGTGCGCACCAAAGCCAAAATAAACCAGTATTAAGCGATTCGTTTCCTTATTCACACTAGTTCGTAACGAATCGCTTGTTGGGCTTCCAAAAGCGCCTTTCTGATCGCGTAATATTGAAAGAAATTCAATGTTCAATTCTCCTCTTCCAATTCCTTCGTAGAGTTCATTTACACGCCCAGTACCTAATTCAATTTCTCCTTGTAATTTATCTGCATCGTAAGCACCAATGGAAAAACCAGAAGTAAACGATGCTAGATTTATACTATCAACTACATTATTTATTTGGTAAAGATCATATCCTTTGATTACTCTTCGCATTAAAGCTTCGGCCGACAAGCGATAGCGAGCAGGATCTTTCCCCAAAGCTTTATAGGCTTTGCGTGAGGCTGCAATGGCAGGTGTTTTACTGATGTCTTCGATTTGCTTATTTTTTCTAAGATCTGCACTCAAAACATCAATACGACTCCAAAGCAAGTGATTAAACTTTTCAACAACCACATCGCATTCCAAACAAGCCAGTTTAATTGTAGGCCACTTTTCACGAAAGCTAGAAGAAATTTTGAGATTAATCATGCTTAGATTGGTTGAGTTAAGCGTTTCAACAATTGATGTTCGTCACTGTTAGTGAAATGACTTAAAACCGTAAGCACCGATTGATGGTACTCATTAAGCCACTTAACTTCCTCATCGGACAACAACGATTTTTCTATCAAACGAGTATCAATAGGGTATTTTGTTAAAGTCTCGAAACGCATAAAATCACCAAACTCGGTCTTTTTATCTTCAACACAATAAACCAAATTTTCAATTCTGATTCCATATTCTCCTTCACGGTACATACCTGGTTCATTTGAAAAGATATTACCCAAACGAATTCCTTGTGAATTCAAATCAGGGCGAATACTAGCCGGACCTTCGTGTACGTTCATAAACGCACCAACACCATGTCCTGTTCCATGTCCATAATTTTGATTTTCGTTCCAAAGAGCTTGTCTGGCCAATACATCTAAATGACATCCAACGGTGCCTTTCGGAAATTTAATTCGGCTTAAGTTTATCATTCCCTTTAGTACCAAGGTAAAATCTTTTTTCATTTTGTCACTTACTGGTCCTAAAGCAATTGTACGTGTAATATCGGTTGTTCCAAATTCGTATTGCCCACCAGAATCAAACAGTAGAATACCTTCTTGTTTCAATGTATTTGCCGATTCAGGCGTAACTCTAAAATGAACAATGGCTCCATGATCTTCGTATCCAACAATTGGAAAGAAGCTTGTTCCCACATAGCCTCCTCGTTTCGAACGATACTCTTCGAGTTTCATGGCAACATCGTATTCCGTAACGCTACCATTTTCCAATTCATCTTCAAGCCACAACTGAAAACTTAATAGAGCTAATCCATCGGTAAGGTGTGCTTTTTTCATTCCTTCAATCTCTGCATTGTTCTTACAGGCTTTCAAAAGTGCAGGAACAGACAAACCTTCAAGAAGTTTATTTTTTTCAACAACTGTTTGAACAATAAGAGAATTTGATCGATCGGGATCGAAGAATATTGATTTTCCGCTAAGGTTGTTGAGTACTTCGTAAAACTGATTGTAATGGTAAAGTTCAACACCATCGTTAAATAACTCCACTTTTGCTTCTTCGGTGAGCTTACTTAATTCAATAAAAAGCTTTGCTCCCTTAGTACCAACTATTCCATAAGCAAGTGCAACAGGATTACATTCCACATCGGCACCACGTAGGTTGAATGTCCAGCCAATATCGTCGAGAGCAGAAATGAGCATCATGTCGGCACCTTTCTTCTTCAGTTCACTGGTGATCTGCTTAAATTTTTCGATACGTGAAATACCCGCCCATTTCACTGGATGTAAAAATGCTTTTTCGGAAGGAAGTGCAGGTCTATTGATCCATACTTCACTTAAAATATCACTTGCGTAGTTTAATTGAATGTTTTTGAGCTGAAGCGTATGCTCTAACTGTTTCACTTCGGCATTTGAATAACATGCTCCATCAAAAGCACAAGTTTCGCCTTCTTTCAATTCATTAGAGACCCATTCACCAAGGCTTAAGGTTTCGGGATCGCGAGCTTTTAGCATTTCGAATCCTGTATTTTTCAACTGTTCATTCGCCTGTAAATAATAACGAGAATCGGTCCACAACACTGCCTTTTCGAGCGTTATGGCCAACCATCCAAATGAACCTGTAAAACCTGAAATATAGGCTCGCGATTGCCAGCGCTCAGGTACATATTCACTCATGTGAGGATCGGAACCATTAATTAAAAATGCACTTAAATTATTTTCCGTCATTAACTCTCTTAATCGACCTAATCTTTGTTGTATCTCGTTACTCATTTCGTATTGCTTTTATAATATTTCGTACCGACTTAAACGGTATTTCATTAAAATCAACTTTTTCAGGTTTTATAAATTCCAGTCCAATAATATCGTCGCGGTAAGTTAAGGTACTAAAATCACTTACACTACATTTATATACCATATCGATAGTAAAAACAACTGTCCCAGAGAAATGATATTCGTTAGGAAACGATGCGAAATATTCAATTTTATCAGGCGTTAAATCTAATTCTTCCTTAATCTCGCGCATCATTGCCGTTTCGGCATTCTCTCCTGGGTCGATAAATCCTCCAGGCAAATCTAACTTTCCAATTGAAGGTTCAACTCCTCGATGAGTAAATAACAATTCACCTTTTTGGTTGTATATTAATGCAGTAACTGCAGCCGACGAATTTAGAAAAAAATGAAAACCACAAGAATGACATTTGAAAGCAAACGAGTTAGAATCGAAATTACCTTTTGTTGCACAACGAGGACAATACCTGTAATGGTTTTTAGGATCAACCCCTAATTCGTCCTTAGGAGAAGATATTGTATTCATTTTTTTTCCGTTCATAGAATTTGCTTTTAAATGCCTGAAATTAATGAATTTCAAATTAATTCTTTCCTAAATAAATTTGGCG
>JAQIBQ010000347.1 GCA_027859005.1 Prolixibacteraceae bacterium
ATTGTTCTTTGTAATCGTATTCGTACAATTTCTCAAGTTGGAGTAAATGAACTTTTTTACGGCTTTCGTATTTTTCCTTGAAATTTTCAATAATATCGCCAACTCGAAGTCCGTCACGACCAATTTTATCTCTATAGGTTGGTCCAATACCTTTTAAAGTTGAACCAATTTTTGTTTTTCCTTTTAGCGCTTCAGAAGCAGCATCGAGAATTCGATGAGTTGGCATTATTAAATGTGCTTTCTTCGAAATGTATAAGTTTTTGGTCAGTTCAAATCCAATTTTAGAAAGTGATTCAATTTCTTTTTTGAAAATTGCAGGATCAAGAACAACACCATTTCCTATCACATTAATTTTATTTTCACGAAATATCCCCGATGGAATTGTATGAAGAACGTGTTTGATGTTATTAAATTCTAATGTGTGACCGGCATTTGGACCACCTTGGAAACGTGAAATTACATCGTACTTGGGAGTTAAAACATCAACTACTTTTCCCTTGCCTTCGTCGCCCCATTGTAGGCCTAGCAATACATCTACTTTCATTTTTTTAATTTTTGCTGATAAGTGACAAAAAAATAGGTTTACTCCAAAACATTTGGAATAAACCGTGCCGGTAATCGCAATATTGGTTTTGGCAATCATAAGTACAAAACATATCGCTGCCAACAAACAAAACTGCTTGTGTTTATTTATAAAATTTAAATATTAATATATAAGGTAAAACGAAAAACTTAGTTTTCTTTGTTGCCATAAATGTATAAAGTGTGATGGGATAATTTAAAGTTATTTTCTTTACACACATCTTCAATAATCTGAGTAATTCTAGGATCGAAAAATTCAGTTACTTTACCTGAATTTACATCAATCATGTGATCATGAATGTCAGCAGCGTATGTACGTTCGAACTGTGCTATGTTCTTTCCGAACTGATGTTTCACAACCAACTTACAGTCCAGTAATAAATCAATTGAATTGTAAAGTGTTGCTCTACTAACCCGATAGTTTTTATTCTTCATCGAGATATAAAGCGACTCTATATCGAAATGACCAGTACGTGAATAAACTTCCTCCAAAATTGCAAATCTTTCAGGAGTTTTTCTATGCCCTTTACTTTCGAGATATTCGATAAATAATCGTTTGGCTGTACTTTTCAATTTTTGATTATTCATACTTAAACTAAATTTAAATTAGGGCAAATATAAATATAAAATCGATGTGATAAAAATCAGTGTAATAAAAATTATATTTCTTCTAACCGCTCCACTGACTCAATTCCCTTGATCTTATTTAGCCTTGATATAATGTTGTCTACATCGTTTGTATTGTGCACATACAAATCAAGATTTCCTGTAAATACACCATCGTTTGTGTCGAACCGTACGGTACGCATGTTTATGGTATGATCCTTAGATATAACAGAAGTTATTTCGGTAACAATACCAATACGGTCAAATCGTTTAATTGAAATTTGGGTTAGGTAGGAGAGTATTTTAAATTGTTTCCATTTGGCAGTAATAATTTGATCGCCTTTGCTTGTCATGATTTTTATAGTCTCGGGACAAGATTTTTTATGTATAATTATTTTTTCTTGTTCGTTTAAATAACCAATAACGTCGTCGCCTGGAATAGGGTTACAACACTTGGCTAAGTAAAAATTCTTTTCAATATTATCTTCGCTTAATATATAGGGTATTTTACGGTTTATTGTTTTTGATTTCGGTTGAATTTCAGAGGTTTCGTTTGGTTTTGTTTTTCGTCCAATGCTTAAACGCCAGTGTTTTATGAGCTTATTGCTTTGCTTTTCCTTTTTCTGTAAAAAAACCTGATCGATATCGTCAATTGACGAAAGCCCCGATCCAACTTGGGTATACATCTGTGTTTTTGAATCGAATTTGAAATGTTCAAGAAGTGCATTAATTGTTTCGTTTGAAGGATATCTATCAATTTTCTTTAGTGCCTCTTCAATTAATTCTTTTCCTTTTTCAATGTGTTTTTTATGCTCTAGTTTAAAAGAATCTTTAACTTTTTGTTTTGCTTTAGCCGTGATTACAATGTCGAACCAATGAGCCTGTGGCTTTTGTTTTTCAGAAGTTAAAATCTCTATTTGATCTCCACTTTTTATTTCGTGACTAAAGGGTACTAATTGATGATTTATTTTAGCTCCAATACATTTATAGCCTAAATCGGTGTGTATTTCAAAAGCAAAATCGAGAACTGTTGATCCTTTCGGAAGAGTTTTCATATCACCTTTGGGTGTGAATACAACAATCTCGGAGCTGAATAAATTGAGTTTGAAATCGTCGAGAAATTCAAGCACATCTGATTCTGGATTTTGTAGGGTTTCTTTTATTTGTTCTACCCATTTATCTAATTCACTTTCTTGTGGCTCGTTATTCTTGTATTTCCAATGTGCTGCAAAACCCCGTTCGGCAATTTCATCCATTCTTTCACTTCTGATTTGAACCTCTACCCATTTGCCTTCAGGTCCCATTACGGTTACATGAAGCGCCTCATAGCCATTGGCTTTAGGCATGGTAATCCAGTCGCGAATCCTATCCTGCTTGTAGTTGTATATCGATGTTACAATTGAAAATATTTCCCAGCTTTTTCTTCGCTCATCTATTTTTTCATTCGATTTAAAAACAATTCGAATTGCTAACAAATCATATACTTCATCGAAAGATACTTTTTTAACTTGCATTTTCTTCCAAATGGAATAGATGGATTTTTGACGACCTTTTATGGTAACACCAAGGTTTTCGCCTTTTAGTTCATTGTCTATTGGTTTAATGAATTGTTCTACAAGATATTTTCTATGTTCTTCTTTATTACGTAATTGAAGTGCTATTTCTTTGTACTGATCGGGGTACTTGTATTTTAAACTAAGGTCTTCGAGCTCTGTTTTAATTGCATATAAACCGAGTCGGTGTGCAAGTGGCGCATATATATATAGTGTCTCTCCTGAAATTTTAAGTTGTTTGTTAGGTGGCATCGAATCGAGGGTTCGCATGTTGTGCAAACGGTCAGCAATTTTTATTAGAATTACACGAACATCGTCAGACAATGTGAGCAGCATTTTTCTGAAATTTGCTGCTTGTTTGAAATCGAAGTTACCTTCGAGTTTGGTCAGTCCATCAACAATGCTAGCAATCTTAGCTCCAAATAAATTTTCGATATCGACTAATTTGTAATCGGTATCTTCAACTACATCGTGTAAAATTGAGGAGATTATTGATTTCGTTCCTAACCCAATTTCTTTGGTTACTATGGTAGCAACCGCAATTGGGTGGAGAATATAAGGTTCTCCTGACTTTCTTCTTACACCAGAATGCGCACTATTCGCAAAGTCGAAGGCCTTTCGTATTAGTTCTAGTTGGTCTTTACTTAATACATGTGTCGACGATTTAATTACATTGTCGAATGCTTCACTTTTTTGAAGTTGTTCAAGTTTTGATGTTGCTGGCATTTAGTTCATTTAATGGTGCAAACAAGATTAACAATATTAAATGAAAATGTTTTAAGTACAAAGCTTAAAAAAGGAATTCAAACGAATATTAAATTAAACATGTTTATTCAGAGTCTAGAATCAGGATGTAAGTATCAATATTTTTGTTGTTTTTGATTAATGATAGCTTTAACTTTTATACAATGAAATCTCATTTATTCTCTAATAATTGGTTAAAACCCTGAAATCTGCTTCTAGAGATTTTCAATTCATTGCAGTTACTTTAGTTTCTATAACTATTGAATCAAACTCAATATTTTTATGAATTTTATTCGAAATTTTAAACCTATGTATTTATAATATATAGTGGTTTCGTTTTATTAAAGAGGATGTGTCAATTAATTATTCTAAATTCTGATACTTATATGCTTGCTTTCGTTTATATGTTTTTTTCAATGTATTTCATGATTGCTGAAAATTCATCGGGTTTATACCATTGAATATTTTCATCTTTTCGGAACCATGTTATTTGTCTTCTGGCATAACGTCTTGAATTTCTCTTAATTAATTCAATTGCTTTTTCAATACTAATTGTTCCGTCAAAATATTCAAATAATTCTTTGTAGCCTACGGTATTTAGTGAATTTAGATTTTTGAATTTATATACATTTCGAGCTTCTTCAACAAGCCCTTCTTTAATCATCAGATCGACACGGGTGTTTATTCTTTCGTGCAAAACATTTCGATCGGTATTTAATCCAATTTTTATGATGTTGAAATTTCTTTCTTTTTTTATGTTCGTTCTATACGATGAATATTTTTTACCAGTAGAATAAAAAATTTCTAATGCATGAATAATCCGTTTGTGATTTTTAAGATCTACAATTTTATAATATTCAGGATCAATTTTACCTAACTCAAGCCTTATGTTTTCAAGTCCTTCTTGCTCGAATCTTTGTGTGAGGTTATTCCTTACTTGTAAATCTATATTTGGTAAGTCGTCAATGCCATTGCAAATTACATCGATGTATAGCATTGAGCCACCTGATAAGATTACCTGATCGTGATTTTCAAATAGTACATCTAATTTAGCCAGTACGTCTACTTCATACTTGCTTGCATTGTAATATTCGTGTATGGAATGACTTTGAACGAAGCTGTGCTTAACAGTATGAAGTTGCTGAGAATTCGGCACAGCAGTTCCAATGCATAGTTCTTTGTAGATTTGGCGGGAGTCAGAGGATATAATTTCGGTATTTAGTGTTTTTGCGACTTCTATACTAAGATCTGTTTTACCTATTCCAGTGGGACCCAATATAATAATTAGTGATTTTGTCATTTATTTTATGCGATATAACATTTACAAAGTGTTCTGAATTTTATTTCAAAGTAGGAAGAATACCTGTCTTCATTTAAAATCGTTTTTGTAAACATATGAAACCTATTAAAATAAAAAAAGGGACTCCCGTCCCTTTATTAATTATCTTACAGCTCTCCGTAAATTTCAAGATAATCCTGCACATTTCCATTTTCAATTTCACTCTCTTTATTCTGCATCGACAACACATTATCTTGCAGTAATTCTATTTGTTGGCCAGTATTCTGCATGACATCAACTTCCAACATTTGATCATTGAGTAATTTTTCCATAGGATTGCGATTTATAGAATATTTATTTTATACTATCAATGACGAACAATAATTTTCAATATTTTTTATTGTCCTGAAAATCAAAGAACTAGTGCAGTTGTAGTACGAGATCTAGGATGAAGTACTTTTCAAATGCGTTATCAAAAGTATCAATTGTGTTTTATTCTCCAAATTTTATTGTTATGCTTTAAAATCAATCTTTTCTATTCTTATTATAAATGATTGTAAAAGTGGTTTTTATACATTTAAATTGAATAATTGACATTTGGAACAATGGAGGAATGAGTTCGAATAGTTAGCATTTTTAACCTGTTTAAACAAAAAAAAGGAGAGCTCAAAAATTAAGCTCTCCTTTGTAATATGTTTATAATGAGATTAAACAGTAGCCATATGCTCGATTAAAGCAATAACTTTAGCTGAATAACCCATTTCGTTATCGTACCATGAAACAACTTTTACGAAGTTGTCGTTCAATGCGATACCTGCATCAGCATCAAATACTGAAGTTAAAGTTTCACCAGTGAAATCATTTGAAACAACAGCGTCTTCAGTATAACCTAAAACACCTTTCATTGTAGTTTCAGAGGCAGTTTTCATAGCAGCACAAATAGCTTCGTAAGAAGTACCTTTTTCTAAACGACAAGTTAAATCAACAACTGAAACATCAGGAGTTGGTACACGGAAAGCCATACCCGTTAATTTGCCATTCAAAGCTGGAATTACTTTACCCACAGCTTTTGCTGCACCAGTTGATGAAGGAATGATGTTTTGACCAGCACCACGTCCGCCTCTCCAGTCTTTAGCTGAAGGTCCGTCAACTGTTTTTTGAGTCGCAGTTGTTGCGTGTATAGTAGTCATTAAACCTTCAACAATACCAAAATTATCGTTCAATACTTTTGCAACAGGTGCTAAACAGTTTGTAGTACATGATGCATTTGAAACGATATCTTGTCCAGCATATTCAGAATTGTTAACACCCATAACAAACATAGGAGTAGCATCTTTTGAAGGAGCCGACATTACAACTCTTTTTGCGCCAGCTTCAATATGTTTGCGAGCTGTTTCGTCAGTTAGGAATAAGCCAGTTGATTCAACAACGTACTCAGCACCAACAGCATCCCATTTTAAATCAGCAGGATTGCGTTCAGCAGTTACACGTACTGTATTGCCATTTACAACTAAGTTTCCATCAACAACTTCAACTGTTCCGTTGAAACGTCCATGAGTAGAGTCGTATTTTAACATGTAAGCCATGTATTCAACATCGATTAGGTCATTGATTCCAACAACTTCTACATTATCATTAGCAGCAGCTACACGGAACACAAAGCGACCGATGCGGCCAAAACCATTGATACCAATTTTGATTTTTGACATAATAAATCGTTTTTAATTATTAGATATTAAGATATTACGTAGTTTGTAATTGCTTTTTTTTAAGCCCCACAAAATAAGCACATCTAATCTAATTCGTCAAGCTTTTTACTTTCAAATTCAAAATTCTTATCTAAGAATAATTATTTGGTAACACAGGTTTTCGATAGTTGTAACTATTAAGAAGCTGGTTTCAAGCTGCAGATATTAGATTGGATCTGTATTTGTAATTAGTACATATCAAGATGCGAGTATCAAGTGTCACGATTGAGCTTGTCATTGGTAGGGGAGTACCTTCATCCTGCACTACATGCAAACAAACAGGGGATTGCTTCACCCGGCAAGGCTAGGTTCGCAATGACGAGCACGACAGTCAAAAAGGGGGAATTAAAAGGTGTTAAAAGCCACCTTTTAATTCACTTTCATCCACCCACGAAGCCCGTCATTGGCAGGTGTCATTCCGAGAGCCCAGCTAAAAAATTAGCCACAATGTGAAGATGACAGGAGCCCAGAGGGCTCAAATATTTGTAGCCTAGCCCCGATAATTATCGAGGAACCCCGGGCAGAAAAGCACAAAGTAAAATCGGCCGCGCTATTCCCTTTGTAAAAGATTCAACGTTGTTCGGCCGGATGGTAGAAATTTATTAAATTAGATGAAGTTCTAATTAGTTATATTTCAGCATTATAGTAAAACATGTCATTGGTACAAGGAATGCGGAGGCCGAAGCGTAGCGAAGTTCCTTTTGGAAATCCCATCAATAGAAGAACAGATCTCTCCTCCTTCTATGGCGCGAGTTTTTAACTCGTGCTCAATTCGATACAACAAAACCTACATCAAATCCAAAACATTACTACTTGTTATGGCTTTGAATTTACTTGTGTCTTTAAAGGACACGAGTCACAGACTCGCGCCATTTGGGGGACACGGTTGCA
>JAQIBQ010000403.1 GCA_027859005.1 Prolixibacteraceae bacterium
GAATTATATCTTTCAACATAAACTAATTTCCACGGTATTTTGCGAGAAGTATATTTTGATAAACCTTTGTTGTGAAATAAAAGTCGTATTTCAAGATCAGAAGTATGACCAATATAAAAACTCTGATCTTTTTCACTTTGTATGATATAGGTATAAAACATTTATTCAATTTAAATATTGAATAGTAGATATCAAAAATTTAGGCACAAAAAAAAGGTTGCTTCTTTCGAAACAACCTTTATAGTTCTGCGGTGCGGACGGGATTCGAACCCGCGACCCCCGGCGTGACAGGCCGATATTCTAACCAGCTGAACTACCGCACCAATAGTGCTGAATATTTTGAAAATTTTTGCGGTGCGGACGGGATTCGAACCCGCGACCCCCGGCGTGACAGGCCGATATTCTAACCAGCTGAACTACCGCACCAAATTTTTTACTTGCCTGGTTGTGCAAGTTTCTTTTCAAAATCTCAAACAATATCTATAAGAACTTTCCTTGTTTTCAAAGGCGTTGCAAATATATATGTTCTTTTCATTTCTGCAAATATAAAAGTAGAAAAAAATCACTCAGTTTTTAATCATTTTTCTATGTGCTCAAACTAAGCTAAATACGTTTATCTAGATTATCATTTTGAACATTTATTTTCTTTTTTCAGGATTAATTAAGACGAATTCATTACGATCACCCCCAATTCAGTCATTCAATAATTAAAAAATTCAATCAACTTTTCTTACATTTCATGATGTTATTCAATATTCCTTTTTAAACAAAAAAAAATATGAGTCAAAATATCAAAACAAATTCAACCATTTTCATAGTGTCAGGTGCAAGTGGTATGACAAATCATTCCATGGTAAATGCTCTTCTTGTGCAATATCCCGATAATAATATCTCATTAGAAATGGTACCTAATGTCCAAAATAAGCAACAAGTAATTGACCTTGTTCAAAAAGCAAAAATTAGTCATGCAATTATTACCCACACACTAGTATGCAATGATATCAGAAATATACTTATCGATGAATGCAAACGTGAAGGAATAAAACAAATTGATTTCATGGGACCTTTAGCTACTTATATCGAAAATGAAATAAAATTAAAATCGATTAATGAACCTGGGTTGTTTCGAAAGCAAAATTCTCAATATTTTCAACGAATTGATGCTATTGAGTTTACTTTAAACCATGACGATGGGTTAAATCCCGAACGTATTCATCAAGCTGATATCGTTTTAACTGGAGTATCGCGTGCAGGAAAAACACCTTTAAGCGTATACATGTCGATGCTAGGTTGGAAAGTCGCAAATGTCCCCTTAGTAAATGGGATTGAGCCTCCGCAAGAACTTTTTGAGGTAGATCCAAACCGAGTTTTTGGATTAAAGATTTCGAGAGTACAATTAGTGTCACATCGTGTTAAACGATTAAAGAGTTTCAACAACGAATCGAACACCAATTATGTCGATCAGCGTAAAGTAAACGAAGAGATTTGGTTTGCAGATCGGATTTTTTCGAAAGGTGGTTTTTCGGTTATAAATGTTACCAACAAGCCTATAGAAACTAGTTCAAATGAAATTATTGAATTAATATCGAATCGATTTGGGTACATGAAACAAAAAATAAATAACCCTTACTAAATTCTACTTTCCGTTTACTAATTTGTATCGTAAAAACAAACACCATGGAAGAGAAAACCAATTGCAGCAATTGTGCATTAAGAGCAAAGTACAATGCTAAACCCAAATCATTTGCTGGTCGTTTTTGGCGTTGGCATATTAATTTTTGTCCTGGCTGGAAAAAGTACATGTTATCGTTAAATAACGAACAAAAGAATGAAATTGCCCAACAATACAACATTAAAAAGTGGATGCAGAATTAAAAGAATTCACGCATTCCATTTTCAATAAATTCAAATTGCCATGCATCGAATAATAAAGGATGGCCTGGAATTTCTTTTCCATTTTCAAGCATCATCGAAATATACCTGCCGATAAGTTCTCCTGTAAATACGATTGGAAGCGTAACTATTCCCTCTTCAACAAAGTACTGCCGCCCTTTAATATCATATTTTTCAGCCAGTTCATTATTTATTAGATTTTCTATTATTCGTCCCTTATATGTTACGCAAATTGAATTATGCTGACTAATTTCTTCTTGCAGGGTTTTTAAAGTAATTAAACGATTATCCCCTACAACAATTTTTCTGAGATAGCCATTATTAGTGAGTTCTTCTCCCTTACGTATTAGTTCAGTAGCCATTTTGTTCCGAAAACCAGCTTTCTGAAAACGATTTTTATATTGTAAATTGCAATAGTTAACGCCTATACTCAGTTTATGATCACTTACGAATTTCATGATCTCATAAGCACTCAACTCTGATTCGGCAACACTTGGTTGTTCTCCATGCAAAAACGTATATTCTTGTTTCAACAATTTTGTAGCATTGTATTTTGTTAACCTCAGCTGGTGTAGATTGAGATTTGTTACTCCAAATTCGATCAAGTTTGGTAATATATCTTTTAATTGTTGAACATGTTCAGGCACTGCTGGAATTTCAACCGTCACATTTTTAATAAATTTTGAAGCCTGTTGCAAAACTTTAGGGTTATAATTTACTGCTCCTAAATCGAATCGAATTTCATTTAAACCAGCTTCACCTAATTTCTTTAAGTTTTCATTGCTAACCAAAATTCCATTTGTATACACCCAAATATAAATTTCAGGATCACATTTCTGCCTTATTTGTTGTATAAAATTAAGTGTCCGTTCAAGCACCATTAATGGCTCACCTCCACTAAAAGCGACCCCTTTAAATTTGAATCGATTTATATAATCTACATACTGCTCAGGCTTTTCAAATATAATTTTTTGACTTTGAGGTATTTCATCGCTTGTTTGCTTTGCTGGGCAATAAAAACAATTGGCATTGCAAATGCCAGTAATAAACAAGCACGACCACTCACCTTGCCCACACAAATCACAACCTTTTGAAATCTGATTTATAAATGGTTTAGTATTCTTAAACTTCCAACTGATTTTATTCGAGAGTTCTTTTAACAGTGCTTGCTTCCGTTCCTCCAAACCATGTGATTCGTAGGAATGAAACCACTTGATACTGTTAATATCAGAGTTGTAAATCTGTTCAACATCAACAGCCAACTTATTCAAAAAGCTTAAATAGTTTTTCATTAATTACAATTATAAAATTGAAGTTATCCCTGAAAAACCTACTATTGAATTCAATACTTTATCAT
>JAQIBQ010000426.1 GCA_027859005.1 Prolixibacteraceae bacterium
TGTTTTTGGAATTAGTTTGAAAGGATTAAGTTCTCATACAAGGCAAAATTGATGCGAATAGCACAGCTATTTAAAGAAATTTTGCTGCCGAATGAGGGCTTAAGACAACAAAATAAACTAAAGGATAAAATTTAAACAGTTTCTTATTTTATAATCAAAAAAAGTCAATAGTTTAAAAATGAAAATATTATGGCAATGAGAATTATTAATTTACTTAAGAACACAAGCCTTCTATTAGTCACTCTTTGTTTCTTAAATTCATGTAAAACTAAAACAGCTACCAACGATACAAAAGAGAACGATAAAAGTTCCTTTTCTGAATTGATTCACTCCAATATTGGAGCCTTAACCAAACCAGCTAAAACAATATTAAACCAGAATAATTTAGTAATCGTTGCCGGTGGTGCCGATATCTGGGGAACAAACGATGAATTTCATTTTACTTACCAAAAAGTAACCGGTGATTTTGATATCAGTGTTCAAATTAAATCATTGAGTGCTGCCAATACCTATACAAAAGCGGGAATTATGGCTCGTACCGATTTAGATGACAACAGCCAACATGTCTATTTTCAGGTATTCCCCGACAACAGCCCCCGGAATAAAAACAACGGAGGAAGCGAATTCCAGTACCGTGCTGAAAAAGGTGGCGAAATGAAAGCCATTTATCCAGACATGGAGACAGCAGGAAATCAGTTCGATGTAAATTTCCCAAATACATGGGTGCGCTTAAAACGAAGTGGAAATGTATTTGAATCGTATATTAGTACGAGTGATAAAGAATGGAAATTGTATTCAACATTCACCTTGGAAATGCCAGACGAACTGTTTCTGGGATTGGCCGTTACTGCGCATAATTCAGAAGAACAAACAACAGCCGAATTTGCTTCCTTAAAACTGAAAAATTAAACCAATTCATTCATGAAAAAAAATTTATTGATTACCATTTGTTTTGTGACAATCTCAACACAGTTATTTTCCCAAAAAATAGCTGATAAATAAACCATTCAACTCTATAAAAAAATGTTATCACTGGTTGAAAAAGGAATAATGATAGGACTTCAGGATGATATTTTATACCAAATGCAATTCAGAATGAGCGTTAAATAAATTTAGAGTTTTTGAGTTTTGTCAAGGCAAAAAAATGAGGCATAGCCTATGTTCTGGAGATTTTTTTTAACGAAGAATAAACTCAAAAGAATAAAACTCATTACAATGTAATATTGGTATTATAGGATATCAAATGACTATTTGATTTATTAACAAGTGACTATAAGGTTATTATCATTTTTGCAGTCCAATAACAAATCAACTAAGATGCTTAATACAAGCAAACTATACTTAAGTGAGAAATTCACCCGAAACATAAACCCATTTGCTATTTTCTAGTTTAAAAAATGAGTTTTCATGAATATGCTGTAGTTTACCGTCTTCAATATAAAGGGCTTTGAATTCAACAAAACCAGTTTCATCCTGTTCTCTACCCTCCTTTGTTTTTATTATTTGCAAGCCCGACCAAATTACAGAAGCTGCCCATTTCTTAATAAAAGCACGGTCTTTTAATGGCCTTGTTTTCGAGAAATGACTTAGCATCAAATAATCAACATTAGCCTGAGTGAAAGCCACGTAACGAGACCGCATTAATTCTTCAGCCGTTTTAGCTTCCTTCGTTCCTCTAATAATTAATTCACAACATTCTTTTGATTCTTTCTTTGAACCACACCTACAAAGTGTTTGCATTCTGCTTTTGTATTTATTGATTGTTAACAAAAGTAATACATCTTCTGCATTTGATCGAATGGAAGCTACATTTGTGTAAATTGATAGTGCAATAATTAGTACTATTCAGAGCTAAAATAAAGATGCAATTCATATGCATTCATTTTGATTTTTTATTTGGAATAATTCACCATGCTTTTTTTGGTAAAAAATTTCCTCCAATATTGAAATCTCAATTTAGGCAACGGTTTCTTATTAAACTTTAGATCACTTTAAGTACTGAATAAGGTCCCCAATAATTATCTTTGTATCTCGATAAAAAAAAATTACACATGGCATTACTTCGATCAATAAAGAATGAATACGAATTTTTCCACCATCAAAAATTGGATGCCTTAATAGCATTGGATAAACAGAATAGCAAAATCGTTTCATCCTTTTGGAAAAGTAACAAAGGCAAAAAAAATACAACCCTCCCAAAAACAAAAGCAGAAGGCTACAAATTTATTTTAGATGAAGAGTTCGATTCTTTAAAAATTGATTTCACGCAATCATTTATGTTCGAAGCAAAAGATTTAGTTAAAGCAAAATAGAAATCATTAATACTAAAAGCCTTTGCAATAAGTCAAATATTTTTATATATTTATGATTACCAAATACTTATAACTACCATGAGAGTAGTTGAGGTTAAACCAAAGACCAGAACATGAAAAACTTACTCTTTAGTGCAGCCCTTCTTTTCCTTTCTATGTTCTCATTTTCACAAACAACAATTGGTATGATTGATCTCCGAGAAAACGATAGCGGAGGAACTCCCATCCATCTGGATGCTGTAAAAACCGTCTCCGGAATTGTAACGGCCTCCAATGAATATGGGTCAAATGGCGCGGGATATCTTCAAGATAGCCAAGCTGGAGTTGCTGTTTAGGGAAGCAGCTTTATATCGCAGTTAAGCACCGGTGACTCCGTTACAATAAAAGGTAAAATAGCCTTTTACAGGGGATTAACTCAATTAACTTTTGTTTCTGGGGAATCGGATATCACCATTCATAAAAACACAACTGTTCCTTCTCCTGAAACGGTCACCATTCCTGAAATTTTAAATCAGGATTGGGATGGCCTTGAGTTACTAGAAGGAAAGTTGATTAAAATAGACCATGTGACTGTGGTGGAATCAGGTACATTTTCGGGAAATGCAAGTTATCAAATAACGGATGGAACCAATACTTTAACATTAAGAGTAGATGGTGATACTGATATCCCAGGTACCGAAATACCTAATTCAGAATTTTCTATTGTTGGATGTTTAAGTCAATATGATTCTTCTGAACCTTATAGTACTGGTTATCAATTAATGCCACGAAATGATGAAGATATAATAATAACAAGTGTTGTATCAGATTTTATAGCTGATAATACATTTGGGAATCGTCCTTTGACGGTTAATTTTACCGATCTATCGCTCAACAATCCAACAAGTTGGTTGTGGGACTTTGGCGATGGTACTACAAGTACAATACAAAATCCTCAACATATATACACTACTGTTGGCGATTATACTGTATCATTAACTGTAGGGGATGGAGCTAATTCAAATACTATAATAGAAACCGATTATATCTCAGTGGTTGAAGGAATCTTAACAAGATCCTCTGATAATTTTAATTTTTATTACACTAAGTCGGAACTCTGTACGGATGATTTAATCAATGCTATGGAGAAAAAATTTCATAATCTTGATTATATAATTTGGGCAGATTGGCAAAATATTTATTTATTAGATCGATCAGAAAAAATTAATGTATTTCTTTATGAGAATGATCAACCATTTGCATCGGATCCCGGTGATGTTCCAGATTGGGATATAGGTTATTACCTCCGCGAAAAAAATGAGTTACACATTAGAGTACCCTCAACCGAAAGACAATTAAAATACTTTCCAACTTTTGAAAAAGCAGCAATATCTGTTCTAGCTCGTTATGTAATGGAGAAAAAGAGGACAAATGGAAATGAGTCATCAAAGGGATTAAGTTTTGGTTTTGGCTTATATGAATCGGGTTATTCTCCTGACCTGGATTTAATACAGAACTATTTAAACCAAAATAACAATACTTTCCCTGATAAATCAACATTTAGTACATGGGATCAGTTAGATGATGAATTAAATGTTGAATTAGCATACACACATGTTTTTGCCGCGATATTTAGGCGTGGTTACTTTAGCCCTACAGTTTATGATGGATTATACCCGGACGAAAAAGACATCTGGTATCAAATCATTCGATTATTCTTTCTTACCAATATTGAAGACGGCGGCATGGTCAAATATTATGACGGTGATGATTTTATCCTTTATTCAAATGATGAAGAAATGGCAAACCTTATTTTAGAAGGGTTGCAATCGTTCGCGAATCAATTCGAAGAAGCGTACAGCACACGAATAAATCATCCGGTATTAGTTACGATATATGGATCAGATGAAGCGTATACCTATACTAAAAATGGAAACATCGATCAAGTGGGCGATGGAGGCGAAGCTTGCTCACATTCTTTATTAAGAGCTGTGCCCAGGATGAAAAATATCGATACGGAAATCAACAGAACGTTAGTAAAATACGATAAAATTATTGGTCATGAATTTATGCATAACGTATTCGCATTTCAGGCCGAAACCGCTCCCCCTTCTTGGTTAAATGAAGGATCGGCAGTATATGCCTTCCCCGATGCTGTTCAAGGAAACAGCGGTATTAATATTAATAATTTTATCTACTATCATGATTTTTTCTGGAATAATAACAGCATGAATCTTCCTGATTTGGAAAATATTTTTGTACTCGATGGAGGGTTTGGTTACGCCATGGCATTTTCATCTTTTGTTTTTATAAAAGATAATTTTTCAAAAGAAACTCTTCTGCAGTTTATGAAAACATCTAATGATTTTTCTATTATCGGTTATAGTGGAATTGATGAATTTCAAAAACACTTATATGAATCTTTGTATCTACAATATATGCCGTCTTTTTTGTTCAATCCCCTATGGAATTTAGAAACCGACTTTATGCCCGGTTCTAATTTCACTTTCAATTGGGATGGGCATTACATTGAAAATTTGATTATTGAATATTCCGTAGACAAAACGAAAACCTGGACTTCAATTGCAGATGTCGCATTTTCCACGGGCAGCTATTCCTTGAATATTCC
>JAQIBQ010000463.1 GCA_027859005.1 Prolixibacteraceae bacterium
AATGTATTCAGTAAAATCAGGCTCTACTGCAAAATCACTTATGATAGTAACATCTTTCGGTTTGATTTTTTTGCCATTAATTCTACTTTTAGGATCAAATATTACTCCTCCAATCTCAAAGGTTTTTACATAAATACTTCCAAGATTAAGGAACTTCTGTATACTATCATCAGATCGGTGCGAAAGACTAATTATTTTTGGAGAACAACTTGTAAAAGTCAGAACAATAATTGCTAGCGAAACACATAATATTTTTTTCATAATTAGTTAGTTTTAAAAGGTTATTTACTTTTTATTATAAAAACACCAATGGCATTTCCAGTAGATTAAAGGGCCTAAATCTTCGCTATATAAATCTGATTTACTTGCAATTACTCCTAAGCCCAGTTCAAAAATGAAAGATTTATTAGGTGATTTCTGTTTGAAATTTTCCAATACCCAATTAGCAGAAACAAACGATTGTGAATAGCTACCAAATGAATGCCCTGCTTTTAAACCAATTCCATTTCTCTTGATTTTATTTTTAGCTGAAATATATTTGCTTCCAAAAAAGTAATTCGGACCACCAGCAAGCATAATTGTTTGATAAGAGCTACCATTAGTCAGATCTACAACAGGTCTATAAAATAAACCTACTTCAATTTTTAAATTATTACTAAGGCTGTAAATAACGGGTACTCCTACTATTCCACCTCCTCCAACAGCAATTCCAATTCCTAAATTGCCTCCAAAGTCATTCATACCCATTTCCTCAATAGATACAATATCTTTACGATCGTATTTAAAAATATTTCCATCAGTTGTATATACTTTAATTGAATTACTATCTATGCTATCCACTTTTGAAGCAGATAAATTAGCACCATTTTTAAGATGAATAATTTTAATCTCTTTTTGTGCTGATGCAACAATTGATACAATTGTTAACAAGGCGATGCATGCTATTTTCTTCATTTCGTATAATTAGTGGGGTTATTTCTTCAACTTTAAAAGTCCAAATCCATAGATTTTTAGTTCAATGCTTTAATACTTTCAATTAAAAATGAAACCTTTTCTTCGGTAAGGTTCTCACAACTTGTTTTATTCATCATATCATCCACTAAATCCTCTGCAGCTTCATCACAGTCTGTTCCGTCGCACCAATATTTTTTTCCATTGTATTCATAATAACAGTCCGTACTGTTACAACATGCTTGAAAAGTACCATATCCAAAGTCGTTAGATTCACATACATATTCATCTTCAAACATACCTTTACAACTGATTAATAGCACTACAGTAATTAGCAGAAAAACTGGCGTGAGGAGAAACATTTTTTTTTTTCATGATCAAATGTTTTAGTTAATTATAAAAGTCCCCTCTTCAACATCAGTACCTGATCCAATAAGATTACTAGTATAGATTTCTTCATAGATACAGGTGCCTTCCTTCTCTTTCTCAAATGTCAACGTAATTGTAATACTACCATTATACCAATACTTACCGCCTTCAGATCTGCTATATTCAATAATCGCTTCAGTAGGTAATTTCTTTTCATAGGTGAATGGTGTGGAATAATCACCATCCCATTTTATGGTAACTTCATTGCCCTTAAAAATATAGGATTTATTATCGTAGAGACTCGTACTTATGGTACAGTCGGGCATTTTGTCAGGAGCAAAATCAGGTATTTGTTCTTCTTTTTGACTTGGAGCTGGGTCATCTTTAGTGCAACCCATTAGTAAAATAAATACAAAACAGATTAGTGGGATTAATCTCATAAGTTGGTTAGTTTTTCAGGAGTTGATGACTTGGTTTTATAATACAACTTCAAAACTATCGATAATGAACCATTCAAAAAATCCCGAAAACACGGTAGAGAAGTTCTATATCAAACCTTCTTCATTGGCTTTACAAACAGCCTGAACATTAGACCGTACATGAAGCTTCTTGTATATGTTTTTAATGTGCGAATCGACGGTGTAATATTTTATGTTTAGCTGAAAAGCCATCTCCTTTTTTGTCAATCCTTGGCTTAAATGTTTCAAAATTGTTTTTTCTTTCTCTGTGATTTTTATTTTAGAAAGGGGTCTCCAGGAGAAGTGTTTCAATACTTTTTTGGCCATGGTTGGTGAAAAAAGCATGCCCCCATTTTTGACTTGAAAAATGGCCTGCTCAAGATGCATAAAACAATCGCCTTTTAACACGTATCCTTTTGCGCCGTTTTTAAGTGCATTAAAAAGGTTTATTTCATCTTCGAAAACGGTTAGCATAATCACAGCTAGTTGGGGATTATGATTAAGAATTGTAGGCAAGGCATCTATCCCATTTATTCCTGGCAACCCAATATCCAGCAAAAGGAGTTCGGCCATTTCGGTAAATGGACTTTCAAAAGCTTCTTCAACCGAATAAAAATGAGCCAAAAATTCAACTGATTTAATTTTCGAAAGATATGCTTGAACCTTGTCAGCAAATTCCTGCCGATCTTCAATTAAGATGATTTTGGTAGTTTCTTCCATAGGTAAATGGTTAATTTGGTTGTGGTTCCTTTATCCTGCTTTGATTCTATTTCCAGTTGTCCATTAATTTCGGCCACTCGTTTCGAAATACTGTTCATTCCCATTCCTGTATATTCTTTTGAAGTATCAAATCCAACACCGTTATCGGTAATCTTCATGCTTAATTCTCTTGTATTCCCCGAAAGCAAAACAGATACTGTTGATGCATTGGAGTGTTTCATTATGTTGGTAATTGTTTCTTTAAAAATTAGAAAGAAGTTGCGTTTCACGCTTAAATGGATGTCGTGTATTGTTTCGCTAAAATGAGTATTGAACGACAATTCCTTTTGAAAGAGCACTCTAGATGCATATTCATTCATGTGCTTTACCAATTTTTCAAAACTATCGTTCTGTGGATTGATAAACCAAATGATATCCCGCATCGAATCGGCAGTACTTTTACTAATTGAATTTAATTCAATACCTAAATCTTTTAATTTTGAACCACTTATGCCATCCTTCGAAATTTCGTACCCAATAAAACTAATGGTTCCTAACGACGATCCAATTTCGTC
>JAQIBQ010000117.1 GCA_027859005.1 Prolixibacteraceae bacterium
AAAGGTTTCATCTGCATCTTCTTTAGGCCATCCATCATCGTCATAGAAAAAGCCAAATTGGTCGTCTTGGTCAAATAATTTAAATTCTTCTTTGTTTAAAATGATATCTTTCATAATGCAATGGTGTTGATTAACAGTGCGCTATGCGTAGCATTGTGTACAACGGCCACTTGTATGTGGCGTGGCAGAGTGCGTGTGCTTTCCTGTCCGCGTACCAACTGGTTTTGGGGCGGGGCAGACTGTTGGAATTTGCACTGAAACTGCCATGATCATATACAATTTGTTAGGTGCTGGCCTTAATTTTTTGTCTGGTTTACATATCAAATATATAATAATTTATTAATCGAAAACCTTGTCTGTCAGTTTTTTTCTCCAATTACGGTAGAATGCTGTTGTGGGGTTTTAATTTTTTTTTGGGAGGGTTTTTTTATCCTGTCAAGTTGCACGAATGTTGGCGTGTGTGTTGGGAAAAAGGCAAGCTCTTTTGCAATTTTTTCTATTGCAAATGTGCTTGCCTTTTTGCGGTGGCTTGGTACACACTACGCATACTCTGTTTTATCTGATTTGATTGTCTGTATAAAACTGTCGAGGCGAGGTTTATAACTGTCGAACCGGGATTTATTGAGTGCTGTGGCAGTTACAACTTTTACAACGACATTTACAACTTTACCGATAGTATTTACAACTTTTACATTGATAGTTACAACAATTACAAAGCAAGATATTTCTATTACAACGATTATTGCAACTTTTACAAAGCAAGAAATAACTTTTACAACGGGAATTGCAACTTTTACAAAGGTTTATCGATAAAACAGGTAGTTAATTGCAACTTTTTACTTTCGGTTAATTAATGTCAAGCCGCTGATTGCCTTGTACTGCGGAGCTGTCGCACCGAAAACTGACTTAACATAGGTTTTAACATCTACAGAAATGTCGATTATGCCTGAAAGTGGACTGTAAAGCACTTGATCTCTTGCAATGCGGGCATTATTTAATGGAACAGTCGCATTGATTACAGCATTGTTTTTAGCAATTAAATCATTGTAAAGGGTAGTCAGTGACTCGGTGGTTAACTCTGTCTCATTTGGGGCATACTCAGTAACAGAAGCAAGTAGTTTAATGTACTTGTCGAAGTTGTCTAAACGACTGTCGTAACTCATTTGAGAAGAGGAAGCTTCATGTACCTCTTTGCCTTCTGCTGCTGCAGCTTGCTTTTCTTCCTCTGTCATTTTAGGGGTTGACCTACGGCCTTGCAGCTTGCGCACTAAAGTCATTGCGCTGTCGTCGACCTGAGAGGATGAATTGGAAGCTTTTAAGGAGTTGTTTACCCTTGTAATAAGCTTGCTGAATGGTTTAAAAGCCAATTCTCTTGCACTTACTGCATTCTTATATGCTGGTTCAGCCGAATTAACATTAGTTATTGCCCCTTTTGCTGTTTCCAGCAGGGCGTTTAGAGCAGGAAGTTTGATGCTTTCCTTTGAGGGGTTGTACACTGTACCGAATCCGATAACGTTTGTTAATAATTTTTCGAAGTTGGCCACATTTTTGGCATGGCCTGTTTCACTTGTACTTGCCATAATTTAAGTTTTAAGGGTTTATAATTAATTGAATAACGAGAATCAAGTTAAAATATTATGATGTAAAATCAAATAGTATATTATGAAAACTAATCTGACAGGATAATGTGTAGTAGAATTATACACACATAACAGCAACGTTTTATACCCATGCTGAAAAATTTATACTGTAGGTCGACTTGACTTCTGTATTTTATAGTCTATCTGAACATAGAGTTTGTTTGCAGTTTTTCGTGATTTTAAATCCCAAGTTTAGGAAGCAAGGATTGTAAATACGTATTGGCAAGGTAGAAATTATAATTGTTATTCAGCAAAGCTAAATTTTCAACAGGATAAAGGAGTGATGTGAAGGCAAAAAAAAGCGTATTCGTAAATGCTACCTTATAGAAACAATGTGCGTGCCTGTTTCTTGCTTCTCGTTATAAACGAGTTGTTGAATGCCATCTAGTCACAGACGAGTGGCAATAAGGGCAAAAATGAAACACAAAAAGTTAAAACTAAGTGCTGTACCAGCTGTAATTTTAAAAATTGTTAAAAAAATTGATAACTTTTTGGTAACTAAGACAAAAAACCAATCTTTAATTCCATGTTCGTGTTTAACTTGTAAACAATATCTCCCTGTTGGAAGTTTTCCTGTAATCTGAACGAGGGAATTTGAAAGTAATTCAGTTTTTACCCCTTGCACCTTTTCTTCTGAAATCCACCGTTCAGGATATACAATAAAACTATTGGGGTTATGTGGTAAAAACTTCATTGTATAAAAAAATATTTCAGAAGGTTTCTGGATGTTATCGCCTTCAAATAATAAAAAATTTATAGAATCTAATTTTTCAGGATTATAAATATTTGAAGAATAAATAATAATCTCATTATTAAAAGTTCTACCAACTTTTTTTTCGCTAATTAAATTTATTTGTTTTAAAGATTTTCCAATTAAATATAAACCAATATCATTTGGCTTTTTTACTAAAAACAAATCTGAACATTTAAAAGTAGTTCCTTTTGCAATTGTTAATTCTGTATCAGTAAAAGTTATAAAACTATCTTTTGATACGCTAATTTTTTGAAATCCGGGAACTACATCAATTAATTTAAAAGTGCCATCGCTCTCTGTGATCGATTTATTAGTAGTTCCTACGATAGTTATAGTCGCTCCGGAAATAGGTTGTCCTGTTAATTTATCAATGACTTTTCCTTCAATTACTCCATAATTTGAGCAGCTAAAAAGAAAAGGTAGTAATAAAAAAATAAACATAAAAGTGTTCTTCATTTTCAATTTAATTATAGGTGGGTTCTAAAAATTTATTTTTTCTGCTATCTTATCTGTTCAAAAGCAAAGACATTGAAAAAATCGCAGAATCTTTTAACGACTTTTTCAAAATCATGACTAAATTACAATAATCAGATCAATATTGCATTATAAAATACAAGTTATTTTCTCCATCTATCGTTCTGTTATTTAGTTCGTAAAATATTAAAACGATCAATCTGTTCTTATCAAAATAGGTTCTATATTTCAGGTTGATCAACCCGATTATTACCCATGCTCTTGCAATTCCAACTCCGATAATAATTTCAGCACTAAATATTAGAAGATTATTTTGGAATATTTCGAGAAGATGCTAAGTTCGGTTCAAAAAGGTGCCAAGCTATTGGCTAAAAAAACGAGTTGCTGAATGCCAACTCGACACAGACGAATGGCAGTAAGGTATTTGTCTCTAAACAACCTTAGCCGATCAGTAGGACAAACTGGTGCATCAGGAGGAGATTTAAATACCCAATTTGACTGTTTACTTATTCCCCTTCACCAAAAACCAATCGACCCACGAGTCCATTTGAGCTGCCGAATTCGGGCGCAGCAATATTTCCTGCTTTTCGCCCAATAAGTACATGGTAGGTGTGGCAAATACATGATAAGCCTTTGTCACAGGGCTTTCCCATTTTTGATAATCGCATAGGCTAATAAATGGAAAAGCGTCGACAAAGATTTTGAAATCTTGCTCGTTATCATCCAAGGAAACAAAAACAACCTCAACGCCCTGTGTTTTCCATTTGAGATACAGTTTGGCTATTTTACTCAGCTCTTCACCACATTTAGGGCACCAGCTTGCGCCAAAAACGATTACGGTATGTTCCGATTTTATGTCGGATAGCTTTTGTGGTTTAGCATTATTAGCATATCCGGGGGCAAAACAATCATTGTTAAAAGCAAAATCAGGAGCGGTGTTGCCTTTTTTCATGGCACGGTAGCTTTCCAGTTGGGCGGCCAGGTTGCTGTTAATGGTGCAGGAAGTTTCGTTCAACACTTTTATTGCCAGGTATTCAGATGCCTCGAACAGGCTGCGCTGTTCCAAAATCCTGAATAAGTAATCGGTTATTTCGTTTAGTTTCTGTCCATCGGCCACAAGGTTTTCAATCATGTGGTCAATTGACAGCTTCATTTCAACATAAACCGAGTCGAGCGAACGACCGCTGTTTTCGATGAGCCAGAAATGGCTTTCGATGGCAACCTTCAATAAACCGCTTTTATAAAGTTTATTGTCGGTGTAATCCATATCGCGGAAAGCTTTTATGGTAGCCGGTATTTCTTCGGTGCGGTATTGGGCAATGGCAGGCACGGCACTTACCATTTTACGCACCGGCAAAAACCAGCTTACATAACTATCGGGATTAAGGCCTGACAAAAAGGCTTTGTCTTCATCGTGAATACGTTGTATTTCCTGCTCAATGGTTTTTCGCGGGGTTTCATGTACCGTAAAAAGCGAATCCATGTTGTAAATTTTGTCGAGATATCCCCATGCAATAAGGGCCTGTTCCCTACGTGGTTGCTCTGAAGCATATTGCCCGAATAGCTGGTTTTCCTTTCCTTCTAGTATTTCAACGCTTTCGGTAAAGGCAAAAGCTTCGCCCTTTAATTTAATGTTTTCACCCCCGAGAACAAGAATAAATGATTTTTCGTCTTCCGACATAAGATAGCCCATGCCATAATCTTTGGGCGAATAGTTCAGTGTAAAATTCCCGTTTTCATCGCTTTGGCTTGTATTTATTACATAAGTGCCAAAACCGTTAAAGCCTTCGAGGCGGATTTGCTGGTTGGCATGGAGTTGGAAAGTTCCTGAAATTTTTTGGGCTGATGACTGAAACGTGATAAATAGACATAACAGAATAAGTACTCTCATAAGAATATTTTATAGCATTTTCGATATAAATTTATATTTTTTCATTATTTGGGTGGCACGAGTTACTCGCACCACCCAATAGTTCGCCACATATATCCTGTGAAATGTGTAGCCAATTTTACCGCCTTAATTGTTCCCTGCTTCTTCAAACATTATTTTGCCTTTTTCTCAAAAAAATCCGACCGTTTATTTCGACTATCGCTCAGTACAAGTCGTGGTAAATAAACCAAATAATCAAACCTGCCTTCACCAGAGTTTTGGCAGGCAAGTAGACACCCTTCGACAAGCACAGGGTAAAAATATTCAATGCTCATTGCATTCGCTAATCCTTAATGCAACGAACAGATAGGCCGCCCGCCCGGTCGCCGTTGAACGGGCCGGCAGTGCTGTTGTAGAAGTACAAGCCCTGGGAGCCGTCACCAACTACAGTACTAGACCAACAGTAGCCGAATGAGCCAACAGTGTAGAGCGAGCCACTGTTGTTGAGGCGACTGCCTGCCATAGGCAACTTCAGGGGCGAGGCAAAGGCACCGGCGGCATTGTTGCTGCCCCAACTATTAAGTTCAGCATCCCATTCGGCCCCGGTTGGCAAGCGGTAGCCGCTTGGACAGGGGTTGTTAACGCCATCAACGCCCTGCCAAAGGTTACCGTTTTGTGGGCTACGCCAATCGTATGGGCTGCTGCTTGTTGTTATAAAATTCCCATGCCCCGGAGTATCGCTGCTGCTACGTGTTGAGGTAGTGGGTGAGTTGCGTTTTTCGTGGCCATCGGCAGCTCGTCCCCACTGGTAAAGGTCGCCATAAGCTTGGTTATCGGTGCTGCTGGCAGCAGCACGGCTGGCACCCAGGTTGCGGTCCATCCATGTTTTGCCGGTAGCAGGGTTGGTAACATCAACCACTGCGGTTTCGGTGTCCCTTGGCCACTCACCACTTTCTTCTTCAAGGG
>JAQIBQ010000134.1 GCA_027859005.1 Prolixibacteraceae bacterium
GAGGCAAAAGAGGAATAAGGGTTTTCCTATTTCAAACCTATAAGTTATTTTATCGAATTCATTTTGAAAATTATTGAAGCTATACTTAATTAATCGATACAGATTAGTGTATGCCATAATTTCTGTCAAACACAATAATATCAGCCTATTAGTCAGTTTCTTGGAGTTTTTGTCGGTCATGTTTTCCGATTTCTTATTTTGGGTATTAAATTGATAGCGTGGGTGCCAGCAATTGAGTTATTTGGCTCAATGCTTAGCAACAAAAATCTAAATTCTCAAAAAAAATGAACTTAAATAATTTTACAATAAAAGGTCGCGATACAATAAATCAAGCGGCACAAATGGCTACTTCAATGGGACAACAGTCTATTGAAACAGGTCATATTTTAAAAGCATTGCAACAAATTGCTGAAAATGTTTCAGGTTTTCTTTTTAACAAGTTGAGTGTAAACGTTTCAGGCCTGAATTTGGCTTTAGATAAAATTGTTGAGTCTTATTCTAAAGTTAGTGGAGGACAACCTTATTTGTCGAATGCTTCAAATTCTGCCATTCAGAAATCCATTAAATATGCATCTGATATGGGCGATCAGTATGTTTCAGTTGAACACCTGTTACTGGGATTACTTGAAGCTGCAGATGAGGTTTCACGTTTAATGAAGGACAGTGGCTTTAATAAAAAAGAATTAAAAGAAGCTATATCAGAATTACGAAAAGGTGCAAAAGTGGATAGCGAATCGGCCGAAGATAAATTTAATTCATTGGGGCGTTTTGCAATAAATTTAGTAGAACAAGCACAAAAAGGAAAGCTCGATCCTGTAATTGGTCGTGACGATGAAATTCGAAGAATTTTGCAAATTCTTTCGCGTAGAACTAAAAACAACCCCATATTAATAGGAGAACCAGGGACAGGTAAAACTGCTATTGCCGAAGGTTTGGCACAACGTATTTTTAAGGGCGATGTACCTGAAAACTTAAAATCGAAGTTGATTTTTTCACTCGATATGGGAGCATTAATTGCTGGTGCGAAATACAAGGGTGAGTTTGAGGAACGTTTAAAATCGGTAGTAAATGAAGTAATAAAAGCGAATGGCGAAATTATTCTATTTATAGACGAAATTCATACTTTGGTAGGAGCAGGTAAAAGTGATGGCGCCATGGATGCAGCCAATATTCTAAAACCAGCTTTAGCTCGTGGAGACTTGCGCGCAATTGGAGCAACAACACTTGATGAGTATCAGAAGTATTTTGAAAAAGACAAAGCCTTGGAACGTCGTTTCCAGCAGGTTAAGGTGAACGAGCCTGATACATTGAGCTCAATTGCCATTTTAAGAGGTTTGAAAGAACGCTATGAAAACCACCACAAAGTACGGATCAAAGATGAAGCATTAATTGCTTCAGTTGAACTTTCGAACCGTTATATTACCGAACGTTTCTTGCCCGATAAAGCCATCGATTTAATGGACGAGGCAGCTGCAAAATTGCGACTGGAAATCGATTCAGTTCCACAACAACTCGACGAGATTGAACGTAAAATTATGCAGTTGGAGATTGAACGTGAAGCAATCAAGCGTGAAAACGATCATTCTAAATTAGAAAGTATTGGAGAACAGTTAGCCAATTTGCAGGAAGAACGTTCTCGATATAGAGCTGAGTGGGAAACTGAAAAACGATTGGTTGATGGTATTCAGAAAAATAAACAAGACATTGAAGATTATAAATATGAGGCAGAGCAAGCTGAACGTTCGGGCGATTTCGGACGAGTAGCTGAAATACGTTATGGCTTAATTAAAAATGCTGAAGAGGAAATTAATCGATTGACTTTGGAATTGGAGGTAAAACAGAAGAAGAGCTCCCTTATTAAACAAGAGGTCGATGCCGATGATATTGCTGAAGTAGTAAGCCGCTGGACTGGAATTCCTGTTTCAAAAATGATGGAAGGGGAGCGTGCTAAATTGCTTAAACTCGACGACGAACTCGCTAAAAGGGTAGTAGGTCAAAATGAAGCAATTCATGCAATTGCAGATGCTGTTCGCAGAAGTAGGGCCGGTTTACAAGATGAAAAACGTCCCATTGGGTCATTCATATTTTTAGGCACAACAGGTGTTGGTAAAACTGAGTTAGCCAAAGCATTGGCTGAATACCTTTTCGACGATGATGATATGATGACTCGTATTGATATGAGTGAATATCAAGAGAAATTTTCGGTAACTCGTTTAATTGGTTCGCCTCCTGGGTATGTTGGCTACGACGAAGGAGGACAACTTACAGAAGCTGTTCGTCGTAAGCCTTATTCGGTAATTTTGTTCGACGAAATTGAAAAAGCACACCCCGATGTGTTCAATATACTTCTTCAAGTTTTGGACGATGGCAGGTTAACCGATAATAAAGGTCGTTTGGTGAATTTTACAAACACCATTATAATTATGACTTCAAACATTGGTTCCGATTTAATACAGGAGGCTTTCAAAGATTTGAACGATAATAACCGTATAGAGAAGTATGAAACTGCTCGTAACTTAGTTTTTTCTTTGTTGAAGAAAACCATTCGCCCTGAGTTTTTAAACCGTATTGACGACACCATTATGTTTTTGCCATTAGGCCGAAATGAAATTAAAAACATTGTTAAATTGCAATTCGAATTAATTGCTAAAAGACTGGATCACCAAGGAGTTAAAATTGAAATAAGCGATAAGGCAATTGATTGGATCGCTTCTGTTGGTTTCGATCCTCAATATGGAGCACGACCAGTTAAACGAGTGCTTCAGCAGTATGTTCTTAATGATTTGTCAAAAAGAATTTTAGCAGGAGACATTAATAAAGTAAAACCGATTGTAGTTGATATGGTGAATGATGAGTTGCTTTTTAAGAATTAAATATTGAAGAAAATTAGTCAGAGTATGACTCCGGGTCATGACCTGACTTGCCTATGAAAAGGAACCGTTCACTTTTAAAAAGAACGGTTCCTTTTTTGTACTTTTATGTTGCCCAATTAGAATAATATGAATCTAAAATCGAGACGAAAATTTTTAAAAAGTGCAGCATTAACAGGAATTGCTGTTTGTTGTATTCCTGCGAGGGAAACCTTTGCAGGAATAAAAAGCAACACAAAGCCAGTGCGTTTAAAAGACAATGCTGTGTTTCTCTTTCAGGGAGATTCCATCACCGATGGTAATCGTGGCCGCAATGAAGATTTAAACCACATCATGGGACATGGTTATGCATTTAGCATTGCAAGTAGAGTAGGAGCTGATTATCCCGAAAAACAATATCAATTTTACAACAAAGGCATAAGTGCGAATAAAATTATTGATCTTGAAGCTCGTTGGCAAACAGATACTATTGATTTGAACCCTGATGTGTTAAGCATTTTAATTGGAGTAAATGATTCTGCTTCAATAATTGATAATTGGATCCCAATGGTTACCCTTAAAAAATTTGAAGAAACGTATAATCAGTTGCTTGCTAAAACACGGGAGGAATTTCCAGAAATACTATTTGTTTTAGGCGAACCCTTCATTGCTCTCGGTAGTCGTACAATTGATAATTGGGAAGCTTACCAGGTTGATATAAAACAACGTCAAAAAGTTGTAAGGAAACTAGCTGAAAAATACAATGCAGTTTTTGTGGGATTCCAGACTATTTTTGATGCTGCTTTTGAGAAAGCCCCTGTCGAATACTGGATTTGGGATGGTGTTCATCCAACCGTTGCTGGTCATGAACTAATGGCCCGAGAGTGGATAAGAAGTTTTGAAGACAGAATTTCATTTTAATTTGTTGTTAATACTTAAATTTGAACAACCTTGAACCAAAAAAAGAACCGTTCTCTTTTTAAAGAACGGTTCTTTTTATGAAAATAGATAATATCTCAATGGTGAAACAACCTCACGCCAGTATTAATGAACGTAATTCCATATTTATCGCAGGCATCAATAATTTCCTGATCACGAATAGAGCCCATTGGCGATGCAATAAATTTAACGCCGTATTTGTGAGCTAATTCAATGTTGTCGGTTTGTGGAAAGAATCCATCAGAAACCAAACAAACACCTTCTAACTGATTCAATACAATCTCATCGCCCAATTGTTTTTCGCGTTGAAGTTCGATAAACTGATCGGTTTCGGTACGTTTCATACCTGTATTTTCAGCAAGGAAAGAATAATCGAGTTTTTGTTTTTGGCACCATACATTGGCTTTTCCTAATGCTAAACCCGAGCATAAAATACGTGACTGTTGTCCTGAGCCAATACCAATCACTTGACCGTTATAAACAGTACATAATGAGTTTGAATTGGTATATTTTAAAGTGATCATTCCCAACAATAAGTCGTTTACAATAGCATCGGTAAGTTTATTGGTTTTAGTAACAACGTTGGTCAGAAATTCTTTGGTGATGTTCAGGTTGTTGCGTTTTTGTCTTACTGTAATGCCAAAAACTTGACGCGATTCCATTTCTTCAGGAACATAATCCGGATCGATTTGGAATATAACATATCCACCTTTCTTTTTTGACTTTAGTATTTCTAAAGCTTCATCGGAAAAGGACGGAGCAATTACGCCGTCAGATACTTCACTTCTTATAATTTTTGCTGTTTCAACATCAACCTCATCGCTTAAGGCAATAAAATCGCCAAACGAAGCCAAGCGGTCAACTCCACGTGATTTTATGTAAGCATTAGCCAAAGGCGATGGATCAATTTTTACCAAATAAGCAGTTTTTTCTTTTTCTGTAAGTTCAGTTCCAACTGCAACGCCCGAAGGAGTTACGTGCTTAAACGAGGTGGCGGCAGGTTGGTCCAAACAAGCTTTAGCTTCTTTTACCAATTGCCATGAGTTTAAGGCATCGAGTACATTAATAACACTAGGTTTACCGTTTAAAACCTGAAAAGAATTGGATGGATCAATAACTTCTGCGAAGTCTTGATTAGGATTCATGCCGTATTTTAATTGCATAATTATGATGAGTTTTCAATTGTTAATGTCACAAAAATAATCATTCAAAGTTTAAAATGAATCTTATAAATTATAATGATTGTATATTTGTTAATCTTTTAAAATTATCATTTAAAATATCATTATACTATGAAGTCGATTAGTTGTGCGTGTATATCATTCTTGTTATTGTTTTTTATATATCAAAGCTGTATGGGACAGAATACAGTACATTTTCAAGCTTCGGATGCGAATATTGTTTACAGTGGACGCATTGATAATTCTAATCCCGATACTGTTGTCTTTTCATATCCGGGTGTTAGTATTCGAACTAAATTTCAAGGAACTTCAATTGCGGCAAAACTAACAGAAATGGGTAGTGGTTCTTCAACAACAACTAATTATTTTAATGTTATTGTAGATGGAGGTGAGCCTACTGTTTTAAAGTTAAGCATTGATCAGTCGGATTATGAGCTGGTATCTGGACTTGCCAACGTAGAACATACCCAAGAGCTATTTAATCGAACAGAAAGCAATGTGGGTAAAGTTGCTTTTCAAGGTTTTTTAGTCGATGAAGGAAAAAAATTGCTTCCACCTGATTCCTTACCAACTAGAAAAATTGAATTTATAGGTAATTCAATTACATGCGGCTATGGAAATGAAATTGCAGTTACCGATCCTGATAATTATCATTTTAAAGCGGTAAATGAAAATAATTATAAAGCATGGGGGGCAGTTACGGCGCGTAATTTGGATGCACAATATTCTTGTATTGCATATTCGGGGAAAGGATTATTTCAAAATAATACCGGACGTACGAATGAAACTATGCCTATTCTTTACGATCGGATTTTAGCCGATGATGTTGCTTCTGTTTGGGATCATAGCAAATATGTTCCTGATCTTATTGTAATTAATTTAGGAACTAATGATTTTGCTGCAGAGACCAATAATGCTGCATTTACTTTAGTCGATACTGTATTTATAAATTGCTATATCGATTTTATTAGAAAACTGAGAACCTATTATCCCAATGCATCAATTATTTGTACCGTGGGAGTGATGATGTCAGATTATTATCCTTCAGGAGCAAATCAATGGACTCGTATTCAGCAGTATGTTTCAACAGTGGTTCAACGTATGAATGAAACTGGTGATAGTAATGTCTTTTACTTAAAATTAGACCCACAACAATCGCCTTATGGCGAGGACTGGCACCCTACAGAAGAAACACATTCTAGTATGGCATCAACTCTTACCGATTTTATTTCTACAAAAATTGATTCGCACAATAATACTGGAGTTAATGATTTGAAGAATAATACAAAAGATCATTTTTTCCTTTATCCAAATCCTAGCACTAGTTCTATAACTATTAAGTGTAAGACTAAAAGTGTTTTATTAGTATATAATATTGCTGGTAATTTAGTACTACAAAAAGAAATTAATCCAGAATTGAATAGTATCGACTTAAAAAAGATCCCAAGAGGAATTTATACGGCTACTTTGATTGGGGATAATTCAATCCAAAAACAAAAATTGATACTAAAGTAGGTAATATTCTTTCTTGTTAATGTTTGTTAAGCAGCACTGACTATTTCCAAATAAAACAAAAGGGGTAATTAACTTCAGACGATATTTTCTATTTTTAGTCTCGATTTTAAATAAGCAACAATGGATAATAGCCCAAAACATACTTCACGACGTAATTTTTTAAGAACTTCTGTTGCAGGAGTGACAGCTTTAACAATTTTACCTTCATCGGTAATAGGCGGGATGGGATATCCTGCTCCTATCGATAAACTGAACATTGCAGCAATTGGTATTGGTGGAGTTGGTTTTCGGAATTTATCGAATTTAAGCAACGAGAACATTGTTGCTTTGTGCGATGTTGATTGGGACTATGGAAAAAAAGCATTCCGCAGATGGAGTAATGCCAAGCAGTACAAAGATTTTAGAGTAATGCTCGAAAATCAAAAAGATATTGATGCAGTTCTTGTCGCAACGCCCGATCATACGCATTCGGTTGCAGCTATGGCTGCTATGCAATTGCAAAAGCATATATACGTGCAGGCTCCAATGGCTCATTCAATATTCGAAATGCGTAGAATGAATGAAACGGCCAGGGTTTTCAATGTGGTTTCGCAAGTAGGTAACCAAAGTGCTTCGGGCGATGAGGTGCGGGAAATTTGTGAACTAATTTGGTCGGGAGTGATAGGCTCAGTAAACGAAGTACACGCTTGGACTTCACAACCAGAATGGGAGCAGGGCGGCTATTATCCCCACAAAAAAAAGAAAGTTCCCAAAGAATTAGATTGGGATTTATTTGTTGGCCCAGCGAACGATATCCCTTATCATTCGAGCTATACTCCTTATGGTTGGCGTGGATGGTGGAATTTTGGAAATGGATCCTTAGCTAGTAGTGGACCACATATTTTAGAACCAGTATTTAAAGCATTGAAACTGAAAGCTCCAGTTTCTGTTGAGGCTTCTTCAACTGAAATAAATCTGGAATCTGCACCTGTTGCCGAAAAAATTGCATTAACGTTTAACAAGCGAGATAATTTGCCAAAGTTGGCCATGCCAAAAGTCAAATTACATTGGTACGATGGAGGATTTAAACCCGAAATTCCAGCAGGTTTTCCTTCGAGTATAGATTTTGGTTCTTCCGAAGGTGGTTTATTGTTCATAGGTGACGAAGGAATGTTGCTTTGTGAACCCGAAGGACGTAATTTCAAAGTAATCAAGAATGGAGAAGTTATTGAAGTAATAGCCGACAAGGTTATGCATCGAATAAATGCTCCTTTTTCTGGTGGGCATGAAATGGATTGGACCAGAGCTTGCAAAGAAAATTCAGACAATCGTTTGTCTCCAAGCGCTAGTTTTGAAAAGCAAACGGCGTTAACAGAAACCATATTGGTTGGTACATTGGCCGTTCGTTTGCAATCGTTGAGAAGAAAATTACTTTGGGATAGTGCTCAAATGAAATTCCTGAATATCGATGTGTTTGAAGAATTTGAAATCTCAAAACGAGGCGAAATGTACATTCAAAATGGAATTCCAAAATTCGATATTGAAACAGAAAAGCACAATGCAGCCCATTTTGTAGATCAAACAGTTCGACCCGTATACCGAGCCGGTTGGAAGCAAATATAACGTACTGTAATCATTTTATTATCTATTAAATGGTTAAAACCCTGCAATAAAAACCGATGATGCTGCAAGCGCAAAAAATGAATTCTATAACAATAAAGGTTTCTTTGGATTTGGAAGAACTTGGACTTCAGCTCTGATATTTAGATTCTAAAATTATCTTTCACTATAATAATTTACCTCCAATGAATACAATCCTTGGAAGTTTTTTTTAGGCCGTTTCTAATGCATCAGGCGGTAAAATATTTTTTCCTTGGTATTTCAAGAAGAGCTGCGCCAATGCAAAAACATCTTTTTCACAATAGGTTATGATTCGATCTAAATCACCATCGTTATAATATACTCCGGCTACCTCGCTACCATCAATATCGTCTTTTGGAGTTGGAATATCAAAAACAGCACAAAGTAAATCGAGTGAAGTGAAATGCTTATAATCGCCAAATTTCCACAACTGGAGTGTATCCAATAAAATATCTTTAACCTCCCATGGTTTCAAGCCCGCAATGTCAAGTATTTTTGGAATCTTAATGCCATTTATAAGGCATCTACGAGCAATATATGGGTAGTCGAATTCTAGTCCATTATGTGCACAAAGCTTAACTGCTCCATGTTTGGTGTAATTATCCAGCATGTTTACAAAATCGTGTAACAACTGTTTTTCATTATCGGATGCATATGATTTTACACGAAATTTCTTTTCACCTTGTTTTTGATAGAATGTTCCAACCGATATACATATTATTTTTCCAAATTCGGAATAAATACCCGCACGTTGATATACATCGGCAGCACTCTGTTCTTCGGTTCTAAAAAAAGTTGATTTCTTATCCCATAGTTTCTGAAAAGTTTCCGACATGTTTTCAAAAACAGGATATAATGGAACAGTTTCGATGTCAAGAAAGAGAATACTTTCAATATTAATTTGGTTGAGCATTGGCTTTTATTTTTCGGATAGTTGCTTTTCAATGTATTGGGTTAAAATATCGATGGCTACAATGTTTTTGCCACCCTGAGGCACAATTATATCAGCATATCGTTTGCTTGGTTCAATAAATTGAAGGTGCATGGGACGTACTGTATCTTCGTAACGTTTTAAGGTTTGATCTACACCTCTTCCACGCTCTACAATATCGCGCTTTATTACTCTTGATAGCCTTAAGTCGGCTTCGCAATCTACAAATACTTTTATGTCCATTAATTTTCTTAATTCAGGAGGAGTTAAACAAAGTATTCCTTCAATAATAATAACGTGTTTGGGTTCAACTGGTATTGTCTCTTCTGAACGGGTACAAGTTAGGTAGGAATATATAGGCTGTGCTATTTTACTTCTTTTTTTTAATTGTTTGATTTGTTTGACCAACAATTCAAATTCGATGGAGTCGGGGTGATCAAAATTTATTTTTTGACGTTCTTCTAATGGCAAATGTGCACTGTTGCGGTAGTAGGCATCTTGTGGAATTATAACAACATCATTTTCAGGCAGTCTTTTTATGATCTCATTTACTACTGTAGTTTTTCCGGAGCCTGTTCCGCCTGCAATTCCAATTATTATCATGTTCGTTTCTTTTTTTCAAAAATAGGACATATTCGTAATTCTGTCAATAATCGAGTAAAAATGTTTCAATAATATAGATTAAACCCAGTTTATTAATCTTTTAGTTTTTTAAGAAATACTGTCATTTCTGTAATATCCATTATATATTTGTCCAAAATTCAATATTGAATTATTAAGTCATTAACAGTTAAAGCTTTATTTAAATGATCAATCACATCGTTCTTTTTAAGTTGAAAAATTATAGTACCACAGAAGAGAAAAAAGAAGTTTTAAACCAGTTCAAATCAAAATTATTGGCTTTAAAAAATTATATTCCTGAATTAAAACACATCGAAGTGGGGCAGAACTACCAAGTAAATGCAGCTTCGTACGATTTGTCTCTAATTACTCATTTCGATTCATTTGCCGACTTAGAAATATACCGAGTTCACCCCGAACACTTAAAAGTGGGTGATTTTGTGAAAGAAATTGTTGTTGAAAGAGCTGCTGTTGACTCTGAATTTTAAACTATGAAATTATATCCTTTAAAATTTGAACCCATTTTTAAAGAACGAATTTGGGGCGGAAATAAATTAGAAACTCGCTTTGGGAAAAATCTTAAGGGCAAAACAAATATTGGTGAAAGTTGGGAACTGTCAGCTGTTACTGGTGATATTTCAATTGTTTCGAATGGAGAGCTTGCAGGGAACGATTTGCAAGAACTTATCGAGATCTATATGGATGAGTTAGTTGGTGAAAAGTGTTATGAAAAATTTGGAGCCGAATTTCCATTGCTCATTAAATTCATTGATGCCAATGACGATTTATCCATTCAAGTTCATCCAAACGATGCTCAATCAAAAAAACGTCACAAAGCATTCGGTAAAACTGAAATGTGGATTGCTTTAGACGATTCCGAAAAACCTAAGCTGATTACTGGTTTTTCTAAAGATACAAATCAAGATGAATTTCTTGCAAAGTTGAAAGACGGAACCTTAACTGACCTTTTCAATTATGAAGAAGTTAAAAAAGGCGATGCATTTTTTGTGCCTGCTGGTAGGGTCCATGCAATTTGTTCTGGTAATTTAATTGCTGAAATTCAACAAACATCTGATGTAACTTATCGGATTTACGATTACGACCGTAAAGATAAGGATGGTAATGGACGTGAATTACATCTCGATTTATCGCTTGATGTAATGGATTATAAAAAGGTGAAAAGCCCAAAAATAAATTATAAAGCTGAGCATAATAAACCATCAGAATTGGTCTCGTGTAATTATTTTACAACAAATTTGCTCGATTTAAACTTACCTCTTGAACGCGATTATTATTCATACGATAGTTTCATCGTTTTGATTTGTACCGAAGGTGCGTGTAATATTAAATCGGCCGATAGCGAAATGCTAAGCGTTAAAATGGGGGAAACCGTTTTATTGCCTGCAGCTCTAAATAGTGCGATTTTTTATCCTGTAAATGGATCGGTTAAAATGCTTGAAGTTTACATCAAATAAAATATAGATGATAGTTAAAACGGCAAAGTTTGTAGTTAGTAATACTGAAATTGACAAGTGCCCGGAGCCAACCATTCCTGAATATGCATTTATTGGACGATCGAATGTTGGTAAATCTTCATTAATAAATATGTTAACAGGGAATAAGAAATTAGCAAAAATTTCTGGCACTCCTGGTAAAACCCGTTTAATCAATCATTTTATCATTAACGAAGATTGGTATTTAGTTGATTTACCTGGCTATGGTTTTGCAAAAGTATCAAAAACCGATCGTCAAAAATGGGAATTATTTATACGTAACTATTTATTGAGAAGGTCAAATCTATATTGCGTTTTTGTTTTGGTTGATTCACGTCACGATCCTCAAAAAATTGATTTAGATTTTATG
>JAQIBQ010000175.1 GCA_027859005.1 Prolixibacteraceae bacterium
AAATTAGGTAGTCGACAGTAAATGAGGTACTAAGAGGAGTGTTTCGGTCGAGCTTACGTTATTATACGCTAAATTATATCTAGTTCCGATGGGACTTGATTTTAGAATTATTTTTTATCAATGGTCTCTGGTAAAAATATATCTTATCCCTATGGGACATTTATTGAATTTAGTAAATTCCATTCTACCAATATTTTGTCCCGAAGGGACATTTCCCCGAGGAGATAAATATGTGTAGAACATAGAAAATTGATGTAGCCTCAGTAACCCATAGTTCAGTTAGGAATGTAATAAATTCAATAAGATCAACGCATATCGCCAAATTTATTTAGGACAGAATTGAAAAAAAATGTATTTCATGACATCGAGTCGTAATATATTACGAGGCTAGTCGCCAGTAATTTAACTAAAAGAGATCAGGATGAAGAGGGTGTAGTGTTAAGTGTTTGATAATGTTTGTATTACAAGTGTAACTTGAAGATTAGGTATAATCATTATTTAATAATTTTAGGCATTTTAGGCACTCAAAACTCTAGGCACTTGTACTTTAATAAAAGTTATCGTTTTATATTTTCTTCGGTTTACAAAGTTTCTCTTCTTTTTTAGACAAACATTCACACTTTTTACAAATATATTTGGGAGAATCTGGGGGTAAATACTCCTTCTTCTTACACTGCTTCTTACTCATCTCTTTTCCAATTATTCATTTCGTTGTGAGTTATAACCACATTTACAGGGAAATTGTTTGCTGCCCATGTTGCAAATTTTTCGGCATTGTAAACCGACCTGTGCTGACCACCTGTGCACCCGAAGTTTACACACAAATGGTTAAACCCTCGCTTAATGTATTCCTTTAACGATATTTCAACGAGTTGACGTATATTTTGCTGGAATTTTATTACTTCATCGTATTTTTCGAGATAGGTTTGCACATTTTCATCAAGGCCGCTATAAGCTTTGTATTCCTCCAAACGACCTGGGTTTGGTAGCCCACGACAATCGAATGCAAATCCTCCTCCATTGTCTGAAGGATCGTCAGGAATTCCTTTTTTATAAGAAAAGCTACTAACTCTGAGCGTTAATTTATCACTTGGTATTTCAATTATTTTTGCCCATTTCGATTGTTGAAGTGTGTGAATGATTCTTTCGATTTCTGGCAAGTGAATAGGTAATTGTTTATTATTCAGTAAATAATTTAAATTCTGAATTGCTTGAGGTATACTTCTTCTGAAATTGCTTTTTTTCTCGTATAAACCTCTAAATCCATAGGCACCTAATGCTTGAAGAATTCGTATTAAAACAAAACCATAATATTGTTGAATAAACTCATCTTTATTAAGCACCATTTTTTCACCTAACTTATTGGTGTAAAAGTCAAGTAAAATTTCCTTTTTACTGTTATTCAAAGCTGTTTTCGGACTGAATAGGAGAGAAGCTAAATCATATTGCAAAGGACCTTTTCTACCTCCTTGATAATCGATAAACCATGGCTCATTTTCAATTATCATTATGTTTCTCGATTGAAAATCACGAAACATAAAATAATTAGAATTTACACTTAGGAGATAATTTGCTAGTGTATTAAAATCATCTTCTAACTTCTGTTCGTCGAAAGAAATACTCGCTAATTTTAGAAATTCATATTTGAAATAATTTAGATCCCAGTGAATTGCTTGACGATCGAAGGCCTCTCGAGGATAACACTTCGTAAAATCAATATTTTTTGCACCTTCTAACTGAATGTCTATTAATTTTTCAAGTGATTTTTTTAGGTAACACAAGGTAGATTTACCCGTAGTAGTAACATTATTGTTTTGAATAGTATGAAATAGAGTTTCGTTACCCAAATCACTTATTAAATAATGTTTCCTGTCTGTCGAAATTTCTAGTAGACTAGGTACATTAATGTTTAGTTTTTTAAATGTTTTGGTAAATGAAAAGAAGGCTTCGTTTTCTTTCAAGTCTTCATTATATGCTCCAATAACCGAATGCTCGTTTGAACTTAAGCGAAAATATATCCTATCTGAACCTGAACGGGGTAATGGTTGAGTGTTTGTTGGAGGTGTTTTGAACTGTGACTTAAAAAGCTCAGTCAATGTATTTTTTATCTGTTGAATTGTCATTTGCTTAGGTCGTTTGGTGTTGAAAATTATCTGATTTTGTATTTAATTCTTTGATTCAATTGAGTTTGAATTATCAATAAATAATACTTTTTTTCATAAAAAAATATAGGCTAACACAACCGCAATTACTAGAGAAGGTAACATGTTTATTACCTTTATTTTTTTTACTTCTAAAAGTGTAAAACCAAGTCCGAGCAACATTAAACCGCCAGCTGCCGACATTTCGTTGATTACTGCTTCTGGCATAAGGTTTCCTAAGAATAGAGCAAGTAGGGTTAAGCCCCCTTGAAAAATGAACAAAGGAATAATTGAAAAAACGACACCAATCCCCAAGGCAGAAGTCAGAGCTAGTGCTCCAAAACCATCCATAAACGATTTAGCAATAAGTAAGTCTGAATTGCCTTGAGTCCCTTCTTCAAATGCACCAATGATTGTCATGGAACCCATGCAAAAAAGTAAGAATGCTGTGACCATACCCTCGGAGAAATTCTCGTTTTCCGACTTTATTTTTCTCTTTAGCCAATCAGAGACGCGATTGATTTGCTTGTCGAGATCGATTAATTCACCAACTACAGAACCAATTATCATACTAAAAACTAGAATCAAAATATGTTGTGTTTTCATGGTCATTGTTATACCAATATAGATGGTAAAAAGACCAATGGCTTGAAAGCATATTTTTACAATTCGTTTTGGGAGTTTTGAATGAAATATGAGGCCCAAAATACTGCCAGCTAATACGGTAAGTATATTGATAATGGTTCCGAAAAGGATCATTTGTTTTGTTTTGCTATGTTAAACTATTATCTTTCTGTATGCAAGAAAGTATTCTGTCGAAGATAATAAAAATATATGCTAAACTGATTCGGGTTTTACGCCTTTGTATGCTTGTGTTAGGTCTCAGTTTTCTAATATTTTTAGTTTTAGGGTTAACTTCTTTACCGTTTTGGGCAAGGTATAATTTGGCTGAATACGATGCTTTTATTCCAGAGAATCCTAAAACCATATTAGTAATGGGAGGCGGGGGTTTTCCGAGCGAAGCTCTAATGATGCGATTGTGGTATACCAAGCAACTCGCTCTTAAATATCCTTTAACAAATGTAATAATAACAACTCCAGGAAATCCTTCAGATTCTTTAAGTACAATTTTTCAAATGAAACAGTACTTGATTACGAACCAAATAAGTTCTAGTCGAATTCTACTTGAAAATAAAGGTTTAAACACTCGACATCAAGCATTGCTTGTGTACGACTTATTTAAGAACAAACAGTTTGAAGAACCTTTGGTAATTGTTTCTTCACCTTCGCACATGTATCGATCAATTAAATGTTTTAAAAATGTTGGTTTTACTGCTGTTAGCGGACAACCTACCACTTCAGTAATGCTTGAAACAGATCTTCGAATAAGTGGAAAAGAGTTGGGTGGAAAATTGCTTGTTCCCGATACGGGAAATTCAATATCGTTTCGTTATCGATTTTGGGATTACTTAAAGTACGAGATAGAAGTTATGCGAGAATACCTTGCAATTACATACTACAAGTTAAACGGCTGGATATAAAAAAGAACTGCACTTATGATGTACAGTTCCTTTATTGATTGAGTATTCATTTAATCTTCTTTGTTCAGTTTGTTCCGGAGTAAGTACGATACAATTAGTGATAGGCCTCCAAATAATAAAATCATCGAGGGGTAGGCTACTTCTTCTTTCATTGCATTAGCCTCGCTAAATAAGTTAGCCACAATAATACCAGCTGCAATTCCAACTAGAAATAAACCCCATTTGAAAATATTATACTGGTTAAATTTAAATTTACTTTTGAAGAGAGATGGATCTGCGCCACTTGTTATTAGCGCCATGCGTTCTTTGTTGCGTGCAGAAACAATAATGTATACAATTCCAAAAGTTACTGCAAAAAATGCGATAGGTATTAAAATGTCTTCCATGTCTATTATTTTAATGTTTGTATTTTTAAGATTCATTCTTTTGACGCAGGGATTGAAGTTAGGTTACAAAAAATTGAAAAATAAAGTGTAAAATGTTGTAGGAGAAGGGATTTTTAATTTTGTCTAATGTCTAATGTCTAATGTCTAACGTCTAATGTCTAACGTCTAATGCCTATTGCCTAGTTTTTAACCCTTCAGTATTTCAGTTCCTCAATTTTTTCTTTTACGTGTAACCTTTTAAAGGTACTTGCGTCATATGTATTGAATGATTGATCGCAATGACATATATTATATCGATTTAACTCGAAATGGCGATACTGCTGCCTATTCTTATTTGGTAGAACGATATTCTGACATGGTATATTCATTGGCCTTGAAAATGTTGAAAAACCAAACCGATGCTGAAGATTTGGCACAAGAGATTTTTATAGCAGCCTATAAGTCGTTATCAAGTTTTAAGGGAGGTTCTAAATTTTCAACTTGGTTGTATCGAATTACTTATAACAAAGCAATAAGTAGGCTTCGGAAAACGGATAGAATTTCGTTAACGGAAAGCGATCAGATTTTAGAGAACAAAAGTGAACATGATTTTCAACGATTTGGTTTATCGAAAGACGAAGAAGATATTCAGCTACTTCAGAAGGAAATAAATGAGTTGCCCGATGAAGAGCAATTATTAATACTCTTACATTATTTCGAAGATCAATCGGTTGACGAAATTGCTAAAGTAACTTTGCTTACGGTAGCAAATGTTAAAGTAAAGTTGTTCAGGATTCGGAAAAAATTGAAAGGTAAAATGGAGAACCGAATTCCTGAAATAATACCTGTGATTAGTTAAATTTGAAGCTATGGATGAATTAGTTAAACAAGCCATAAAACGTGAATTGGTTCGAAAACCTTCAAAAGGATTTACCGATAGGGTAATGGGTCAGGTTTTTAAACTTAAAGAGATACCTGTTTACAAACCCCTAATATCGAAGGGTGTTTGGGTATTTATTGGGGTTTTATTTGTGTTGTTCGTTTTTGGCTTATTCTTAATTCAACCCGAAAATTCTACTGAAGTTACTCAATTGGCATTCATCGATAAAATAAAACAAGACTTCGAAACAGTTGAATTTCGTAAGTTCGATTACCTCGAAAATATAAATTTCTTATTAATTGCAATTGTTAGTTTTGTAGTTTTTCTATTGCTCTTTTTCGATACTTTATTTTTTAAAAAACGATAAATAATGTCAGCTCGATATAAGGAAAAATAGTATAGTATTGAAATTCAGCTATTAAAAAAGAATCTTCGGTTATGGCTGAGCTGACGAGTCAACTGTCATTAGAAAAGAGTCATTTATTAATCTACATTTAATTTTCTTAATGCCCAATGCAAATTGCCAACAAATAAGCTATGTAATAGCCTGTAAATAAGATACTAAGAGGAACGTTTAGGTAGAACTTTCGTTACATATAAAAGAAAAGCCCCGATAAATCGAGGCTTTTTTTATTTCTATTAGAAAGGTAGATCGTCTACTGGAGCTTCACCACCTTCAGCAGCTGCAGCTGGAGGTGGAATATCACCTGGAGTAAAATCTGGACCATCAGCGGCACCAGCTTGAACTGGGTTAATTCTCCAAGCATTAATGTTGTGATACCAGCGTCCGTTATATTCTCTTGATTCAAGGTTAAAGAATACTTCAACTTGGTCATTCGCAGAAATGCCATTTAGTAAAGAACTTTTATCGCCAAATAAAGTGAAACATATTTTCTTAGGAAACTGCTCTTCAGTTTCAATAATGAATTCTTGTTTCGACCACTCTTTACCAGCCTTACTTGTTCCTGTTTGAATTGGTAGAATTTGATCAACTCTACCTTTTACGTCCATACTCATATTGGGAAATCCTTCTATTTAATAATCTCTAGTAATTCTACTTCAAAAATAAGTGTTGAATTTGGACCAATAGAGCCACCTGCTCCACGTTCGCCATAAGCTAAATCTGCAGGAACAACAAATTTGTATTTTGATCCTACAGTCATTAACTGAACACCTTCAGTCCAACCTTTAATTACGCCATTTAATGGGAATTGTGCAGGTTCGCCACGATCAACAGAACTGTCAAATACTTCACCATCAATTGTAGTTCCATGGTAATGAACTTTTACTGTACTTTCTGCTGTTGGTTTTTCACCTTCAACTTGAACCATTACTTCGTATTGTAATCCACTTTCGGTTACAGTAACGCCTTCTTTCTTTGCATTTTCAGCTAAGAAAGCTTCACCTTTTACAACATTTTCTTTTGCTGCTCTTTCGCTTGCACCTTTCAAATACGCTCTAATTGCTGTTTCGGCATCCTGAGGGTTTTCGAATAATTTATTATCGTTACCAGCAAAGGCATCAACTATTGCTTCAGCTACAATATCAGCGCTTACATCAGGAAATTGTTTTAGCAAGTTAGTTCCAATACTGCTACCTAAAGCATAAGCGATAGTATCAGATTCTGTTTTAATTTCAGTACTAACTGCACCAGAGTTACAAGAAGTAAATCCAATTGATAAAATTGCAACTAGGGCAATTAATAAGTTTCTAGTTTTCATTTGTTTTATTTTAAGTTTTATACAATTTCTAATAATTCCACATCAAATATTAACGTTGCTTTTGGGCCAATTGCACCACCTGCTCCATTGTCGCCATAAGCTAAATGAGCTGGGATAAATAAACGCCATTTCGAACCAGTAGTCATTAATTGAAGTGCTTCAATCCATCCACCAATTACCCCATTTACAGGAAATTCAGCAGGTTGACCACGTTCTACAGAACTGTCGAATACAGTACCATTAACTAAAGTACCATGGTAATGACATTTTACCTTGTCGCTTGCTTTTGGTTTAGGACCATTTCCTTCGGTTAATACTTTATATTGTAAGCCACTTTCCAGTACTACAATACCTTCTTCACTTTTATTTTTAGCTAAGAATTCTTCACCTTCTTTGGCGTTCACTGCACCTTGACTTGCTTGTTGAGTTTTGAAATGTTCTTCGATAACTGCATTGGCATCTTGTGGTGATATTTTTGGCTGTTTGCCTTCCATTACATCAGTGATTGCCTCAAAAAGTGATGGCAAATCAACTGTTTTGATTTGTGATTGTAACAGATTGCTAGCTAGGCTTAATCCAATTGCATAACTAAATTTTTCAACTTGTGATTCAAACGACATAGTATCTTTTTTTGTTCCTTAATTTAAACCTGCGAAAATAATTAAAATTGATCAACCTGAAAGAGAATCACCTCTTAATTAGCGTTAAATACCATTAATGTTTTTTAGGAATTACTTTACTAATTAACTTATTCTTTAGTCGCTCTTAACATTTCTCGCTTTCCAGGAGGTCCAGGAATTCGTTCAACAGTAAAACCAACCGATTGTAAGTCGCGCCTAACTTGGCCTTGGGCACAGTAGGTTACAAAAATTGCATTTTTAGCACAAGCGTTATATAATTTTTGAAATAGATTGGGTGTCCAAATTCCGCTTTGCTTGTTTGGTGCAAAAGCATCGAAATAAATTAGATTAAACATGGGTAGGTTTTCAAAACTCAGATCTAATACATCAGCATTTATTTTTGTTAAGCTAAAGTTTGCAGTGAGTTTTAGGGGGATGTTAAAATCAAACTCGTGCAAAGCCAAAAAATTTGCTTGGTAATTGAAATCTGTTTCAGTATTGTAATTTAAATTGGCGTACTCATTTTTTAATAAAGGGTATTTCTCCACTCCAAAGTAGTTTACTTTCTGTTTGTTTTCATCGCATACCATCATGGTTAATAATGCATTCAAACCTGTACCCAATCCAACTTCCAGTATATTTATTTCACGGAGCTTGAGATGCCTAAATCCAGCATTAATAAATACATGATTCGACTCCTGAATGGCACCATGTGTTGAATGATAGTGTTCATCCATTTCAGGAATATAAAGGGTATGAGAACCATCTTCGGTTCGTATAAGCTTACGTTTCATCTATTTTTGTAAATCAAAAATTGAGGTGTAAATAATACTATCGGTGGCAATTTCCAACCCGGAATAATTTGAAATTCTGATTGGAATAGAACATGAAGTAATTTCAAACGATCCACCTTTTTCAAAAGTAGGTTGATAGTTTTCCATTTGAAAATTACTTTTAGAAAGTGAAAAATGTTCTGTTTCGATTGGCAATTTTTCCAGGGGTATTTTTAAATGAAAAGTATTGCGGTATCGTGTGAACGTATTGGAATTACCAGAAAGTAGCAAGTGTTGACTATCATAACTTAAAACATCGGAAAAATAATCAGATTCACCAGAACTAAATTGGATGGTTTGTCCTAAAGCTCCTTCTGGCCCTATTGACGTAAGGTATATGTCACTTCTGTCTATTTCACTAACTAGCTTATTGCTTATACCGACCAGGTATTCATTGGATTCTTTAATAATGCTTTTTTGGAAACTGATATAAGAATCATAGTTAGTTAACTGATAACCCCATTTATATTGCAGGTCATTTGATAGTTGAACTATAAATGGTCGATATCGATACGTCGTGTTTAAACTATCATCATCAACATCTACAGCATATTTACCAGAGACGGTAATTCCAGCAAGATCATCAATAGCAATTTGTTCACCTACAGTAATAACGTTATTGGTGAAAGCTAGGTTGGTAATAATCTCATGGTTTTTTGAAATCCCTATTAATCGCATTTTATCATTTCCTTTATAAATATCTTGAGTTGCCGAAATGTATAAGTCGTTGTTGTATAGACATGTAGAACTTAAGCGATAAGTTCCGCCGTTGGTCAATTTTACTGGATCAATTAATTCACCATTCTTGTCAATATCGGAATAGATTATAAAACTTCGACGTGTGAGGGTATCGTAAATTGATGCTGTAAATACTAGTCGATCTTCATTGGCTTGGATATCAAATCCAAGGAAACTATTATACGGAATATCCAGATTTATAAGCTGTTTAATTTCTAGGCTTTTTCCGATTTCAAAGATTCGAATACCTTCTTCATTGTAGTTAGATAGTACAGCAATTATTATTTTATCGTTTTGCTTGGTCGCTTTACAAGACGAAGGTTGTGATTCCAACTCAATGGTAGTTTTGTCTACGATTGTACCATCTGAATCTATTTTATTGATAAAAACCGAATTTGAGTAGGGACTTGTATATATGCTCACTACTGTATTATCACTGTTCAAAAATGACGAAATAAGTTGCGTATTTTCACGGGGAAGATATGTGACTGATCCCCAAAACCCTTCTTTAATAAATGGATTCTCGATAATAGGGTTATTTTTTTCACATGAAAGTAAAATTGAAATAAGAATTATAAGGAGGGGTATGTGTTTCATTTTGAACTTTGTTTTATTTGATTTTCAGTAAATCAAGAATTTTTTTCTCATAACTTCTAGATACCGAAAGTTTGTCTTCACTGGTCGTATTCATTGTAAGCACCAACCCTGATTTTTCTTTTTGGAGTAATTTTACATTTTTAATGTTTACCGAGTATTTACGGTGATTACGGTAAATTGGATAATCTTTTAAATCGTTCTCGAATTGCTTCAAACTATTTCGTATCATAAATACTTTCTGTTTGTCGTTATCGATATAGTGAATGTTCACGTAGTTATCGTTTGATTCGAGGTAAAGTACATCAATAAGCTTTATTGTAATTCGAAGTTGTCCTTTTTCATCTTTGAACGGTACAAATATATCGGAAGGTTCTCGAAACTGAATTAGTACTTGATCTAATTTCTTTTTGATGTCTTTCCAAGCAAAGAATAAAATACTAAGGGTGTAAGGTATTAGTAGGATAAGCGCTGTATTTTGAATTGCATTAAAAAGCAAGTCAATTGCTGAACGATTGTCTTGTAAAACAAAAATTTCGAGAAGGGTATAAAATAGTCCCATGAATAAAATCTCTGCTGCAATAAACCAAACGTATACAGCAATAGTTATTTCGTGAGATTTCTTCATCTGGAAGAAAAAAATTCGACTTATGAAAACAACAAGCATACCAGTTAGTACCACCACTGCCGAAGCGACTAATAGTTCCCAATCGTTAATCTTATACCAATTATTGTAGCCAAAAGGACGGTATATATTTATGAAAATATAAGCAAACACGGTAGTGAATGCAACTTGTATAATTGTATTCTTCTTGTTTGTGATATAGTCGGGAACCGATTGCCTGAAATTCATTAAAACCTAACTTTTGATAAAGTTGTAAATGTAAGCATTAATTTGAAGAATGGGATGAGATGGTGATAAATGCTGAAATAATAAATATTTTATCCCACTATATAAATATTCACCCCTCAACTTATGTTGTTCATCCCACAATGCCTGTCTATACTACATATTTTTTTTATATTCATAAAATTGAAGTTCATTTGAATTGTATTTCTGAAACATCCTATTCATAGCTAATGTGTGGTGAAAGGTTTTGTAATTAGAAATGCTGGAATTAAAATTTATTTGAATTTCCATAACCAATCCAGAATTTCCAGAAACCTCCGAGTTTT
>JAQIBQ010000243.1 GCA_027859005.1 Prolixibacteraceae bacterium
CCGCCTCTGTTGGTAAATTTTAGTGCATTGCCAAGCAGATTTCGCATGATGGTATCCAACATTTGCTGATCTGCCTGCACAGCCAATCCATCTTCAGGAAGTACAACACTCAATTTAATATTTTTAGATTTGGCAGAGCTTTTCATGTTATCAATTACATTTTGAAACAAGATGGTCAATTCTATTCTCTCTGGATTATATTCGATAATTCCACGTTGTGAACGCGACCATTGTAAAAGATTTTCCAACAACTGGAATAGGTTTTCCGATGATTTATGAACCAGACTGATTATTTCAAGCTTCATTTCATCCGTCCATTCATGGAAATTCTCTTCCAACTCCTCGGTGAAACCCAGAATAGCATTAAACGGGTTCTTAATATCATGAGCAATAATGGAAAAGAATTTATCCTTGGTGGCATTGTTTTCTGACAACTCATTGTTGATGACGATCAAGGATTGTTTTTGTACGGATAACTCTTCCGTTTGTTCTTCGATTTGGTGTTGTTTGGCTTTAAGTATGGCATTGGAACTGGAGAGTTCTTCTGTTCTGGCGATCAGTCTTTTGTTCATCGATTGCAATTCCGTTGTTTTTTGCTGTACCAACTTTTCAAGTAATAACTTTTCTTTTTCCAGCCATCTTACGCGAGCATAGTATATAAGTGCAAGTCCTAAAACAATACTTAGCCATAGGATCAGTTTAAACCACCAGGTTTTCCACCATGGAGGCAGTACAATTACTTTTAAGGAGGTTCCGTCCTCGTTCCAATATCCATCGTTATTCGAAGCTTTAACCCTGAAAACAAAATCTCCTGCCGGAAGGTTAGTGTATGTTGCTAATCGTTCTTCACCAGGAGTGATCCATTTATTATCAAAGCCTTCGAGGGTGTAGCGATACTGATTTTTTTTTGATGAGACATAATTTAATGCCACAAAAGCCAGTGATATTGAGTTTTGTGAATGTTTCAATGTTATTTGTTCTGTTAGGCTTATGTCCTTTGCTAAGGGTGAACTTAAAACTCCAGGGCGTTGAACAACTGAATTTACTTTTAATTCAGTAATTACAACAGGTGGGATGAATTTATTTTCTTTAATATTCTCCGGATTTATAATATTAAAACCATTAAAGCCTCCAAAATATAATTCACCTGTTTTTGATTTTAAATAAGCGTTTTCCCTGAAAAGATTATCCTGAAGTCCGTCGCTAATAGTGAATGACTTATATTTCATATTGGGATAATCAAATTCATACAATCCATTATTGGTGGTTAACCAAAGCTTACCGAAATTATCTTCAATAACTGCCGAAACTGAATTATTAAGGAATTTATATTCCTGTGGAAAAGTAATAAAATCATTATGTTCAGGTTCATATATACATAATCCGCCAATTGTAGCCACCCAAATGTTTCCTTTTGAATCTTCATAAACCTGATTGACATTATTATTTGGGATGGAAGTACTATCCGAAGGATCGTAGGTAAAATATGTAAACTCAAACCCATCGTATTTGCAAACACCTTCATTGCCCGAAAACCAGATATTTTTCCTGCTATCTTCGAAAATAGATTTATTAAAATCATATTTAGGCAGTTTAACCTTGTATTGATCACAATTGGTTCGATTAATAAAAGACTTGGATTCGGGTTGATAAATATTCACTCCACCATTGAAAACACTTACCCATACAGTATTCTTCGAATCAATAAAAATATCCTGAATCTGATTGCCACAAATTGAATTGGGATCTTTCTCGTCGTGAGTAAAGTACTGATAAGTTTTACTTTTACCGGAATATAAATTTAAGCCTCCACCCCAGGTGCCTATTAAAACCTCTAGAGGAGAAAGTTGTGCAAAACACAACACATAGTCATTATTTACACTTTTAAATTTTTCGCCACGCTTGAACTGCATGAAGCTATTGTCACTCCGTTTAAACTTATTGAAACCATTACCATCTGTGCCAATCCATATTATACCTTCGTTATCTTCAAATAGTGAGGTGATTTTGTTTGAACTTAAGCTATGATCATTATTTCCATTCTTTTGATATAATTCGAAAGAGTTAAATTGGTTTAATGAGAATATTCCATCTCCATATGAGGCGAACCAGAACAAATTGGATTTGTCCTCGTAAATAGACCAAACTGAATTAGATGGTAAACTTGCATTGTTGGATTCATCATGTTGAAAAAATTCGAAGGAGTCATTAGAAGGATTAAAAACGTAAATACCTTTATTATGTAATGATATCCATACCCGATGCTCACTGTCTTCATATACTTCATTAATCTGACTCTGGCCTAAATTAAATTTATCTAGGAAAGGGAAGGAAGTAATTCTTTTATTTGAAGCATCGTATTTAAACAAGCCGTTTTCCTCTGTTCCAATCCAAATGCTGTTATCAAAAGATTTGCAAAGTGTCCAAATTCTGGCATCCTTAAGTGGTTCAAAAAAATTAGGATCGTTATTATAGTTATAAAATTTATCCTCTGCTAAATTGTAAATATTCAATCCTCCATCAGTAGTGCCAATCCATAAGTTGTTATTCTCATCGCTTGTTATACAGCGTATTATATTTCCTGTTAATGAATATTTATTATTGGCATTATTGAGGTAATGTTTAAATGAGTCATTGCCTTGTAATCGATTCAACCCGTTATGAGTTCCCATCCATATCCGGTTTTGGACATCTTCGAAAATACAGTATACCGTTCCTTGACTTAATGTAGTTGAATCACCGGTGACGGGCAGGTAGTTGGTAAAATTGTCCAGTTCCCGATTGTATTTTGCAACTCCAAAACCCTCCAAACCTGTCCATAGATTCTTCTCGCTATCAATAAACAGGCAGAGAATAATATTACTGCTCAGGCTTGTGGAATCACCTTTGCTCTGTTGATATACTTTAAATGAATTACCATCGTACCTGTTCAAACCATCACGAGTACTAAACCATAAAAACCCAAGTTCGTCCTGCACAATGTCAGTGACAATGCGGTGCGACAATCCATCTCTCGAGTTGTATTGGTCAAATTTGAAATGTCTTGCCTGTCCCGATAAGTTAAATGAAAATAAAAGTAGATTTAACCATATTAAATAAAAGAGTATTTTCATATCATGTGCGAATTGGAAACAAAGCTAAGTTAATTTATTAAATCCTACATTAAACGTGTTTCTCAAAAGTATCAATTTTAGTTTGAATTGTTTAATTGTCCATTCCTACTCTCATTGTAATATCGAATGAAAAGATAACAAACATCCCTATGTATCCTTTTATACAGCCATCCTCTGATTTTAATGGTCTTC
>JAQIBQ010000423.1 GCA_027859005.1 Prolixibacteraceae bacterium
CCAGACCCACTGACAGTCGAATAGCACACCCAGAGATCTTTTTATTTGCAAATATCGCAAGGAAATCAGGCTTTATGAAATCTTGAAAATATACGCCCAAAAAGAAGTTGAGTAGTTACCCTTTTTTTGTTTTTAAAAATAGTATTATTAAGATAATATCAACCCGAATGTTCTGTTGATCTTATTTTTATACAAAAAAGCCCCGCGATTGCGAGGCTTATTCTACATTAAATTATTTTTTTAAATAGCTAAAAAGAAGCAAGCGGTTAATCTTACCAATTTGGATTTTGCTCTAATGCATTTGCCTTAAGTATTTCACTTTGTGGTATTGGCATCAAATACATTTTCGAAACATCAAAAACTCTTTTTTCAACGGTAAATACAGCGTAACTAAGATCTGAACCATTTTTTGTAATTCGCATGCCTTTGATTGGAACATTGAATACTTCTCCTTTTTTCCAACGTCGTACATCCCAGGCACGGTGTCCTTCAAAACACAGCTCAACTCTTCTTTCGTTTTGAATTCTTTCGCGCATTTGATCTTTACTTTAACTAGATTTAAGTGTGGGCATTTCAACCCTTTTTCTTATCTGATTAACCGCAATCAAAGCAGTTTTAGATAAGCCATCGCCAGTATTACCAGGGCCATACGCTTCGTTCATCGCTTCGGCGTAATTCAATAAAATTTCAGCATATCGAAAATGAATCCATTGATGACGAGTTGATTGTGTGTTTTTAGCGAGATTGGCATCAACATTCATAAATTTCCGCATATAATAACCCGTTTTAGTCGAATTCTCATCCTTATTCAATCCATCCAATCCACCAATATAAGTTTCCACTTCGCGATTGTTATAGATTGAACCATTATGACCAATAAAATAACTCAACCTTGGATCTCTGTTCTCATAAGGATTCTGTGCATTGTATTGCAACGACTTGCTAATGCTTTCGCCATTACTCGTTTCAAAAGCTTCAACCAAATTTTGAGTTGGATTGGTTAAACCTTTACCTTTTTGAAACCCAACCGGGAAATTATTAAATTCCAGATCGTTGTTGGCAAAGTAAGGCATTGCAAATAAAACTTCTTTGTTATAGAAATCGCTCCAGATATTAAACATACCAGTTGATTTAATTGAACTTCCGGTAATCAAGCCATAGCCAGAAAGATCGAGCACCGCTTTAGCTGCTTTGGCTGCTTTGATCCATTTCTCAGTATCATTCGAAGGGTTGTTTAGCGGGCTTGCTGCATAAAGCAAAACTCTCGATTTTAATGCCAATGCCGATGCCTTGGTTGCATGTCCAATCCAAGTAGTTTCCTCGTCTTTTACAGGTAAGCTTTCAGCAGCCAACTCGCAATTCAAAACAATGTATTCCACACATTCGTCGAATGAGTTTCTTGGCAGATTCAATTCATCGTTAATTTCCAAACGTTCCTCAGGTACCATTGCAACGCCTCCAAATCGTTTCACCAACTCAAAATAGAAAAAGGCTCTTAAAAAATAAGACTCTGCTTTGAACCTTTCCTGGTATTCAATATTCAACTCAGGCGAACGATTAAAGGTATTCGGATCGATAAATTTTGCGTTATCTACATTCTCGAGGAAAATTGCGAGTTTACGCAACGAGCCATAATACTTTGAATAAAGCCCCTCATCGGTAAACGATTGTTTGTTCCAGTTTCCATTATTGTAACTCTGAACTTCTGCTAGTTTGTCTGTATGTTCAGCATCGTCGGTCATACAAGTCTCCATAGCGTTGTCAATTGAATGAAAACCAGTTGGCAAATCGCCATAAATGTTAGCGAAAAAACCAAGGGCGTAGGTATATTCTGAAAATACCAGTTTTTCATCTTTTCGTCCATCGGGTTCTGGATCGAGGAAATTGTTACAGGCGCCTAAAATAAGAAGGACTAAAAATAGTATGCTTAAGTATTTTATTTGTTTCATTTGATTTTTCTTTAAAAGGTGAAATTCAATCCAAAACTGTAAACACGCGATGCTGGATATTGATCTATACCCGCTGTTTTATGCTCAGGATCGAAATTATTGTTCGAGAAGGTCAAAAGATTATATGCGTTCACATACATTCTGATTTTTTCAAATCCCACATGTTTAAGCTTTGCATTCGAAATAGTATAACCCAATTCAACTGATTTTAACCGGATATAATTATTATCGACCAACCAGAAATCAGAACCTTTAGAATTATTGGTGAAATTACTGGTTGTTAGGCGCGGGTATTTTGCTGTTTCGGCAGTTTCGGGTGTCCATGCCAGTGAGGCATTTGTTGAAGCATTCTTATTCCAAAATGGAATTTCGTACAACGGATCGTAGGTGTATGAGCCAGAAGTTCCTTGCCAAAGCATTGAAAAATCAATGTTTTTATAACTGACATCACTGTTAAATGAGAAGATTAATTCAGGATACCAATTTTTACCAGAAGCATTAACGTCATTAGCATCAACTGTGCCATCTTCATTATAATCAACATACTTGATGTCACCTGGGCGTACGGTGCCAAATTGAGGTGCGCTGTTTTCTATTTCATCGTCGTTGGTAAAAAACCCTTGTGAAGTTAACATCCACATTTCACCAATTTGTTTTCCTGCTTCATATTGATAATCCCATTCTTTAGGAGCTTCTTTTAAATCAAGGATTTTTGATTTCGAATAGTCGGCCATTAGTTTAATGTCGTATATAAAATCTCCAACAGTTTTTCTTGAACCTAAGGTTAATTCCCATCCTTTACTTTCAGTCGAACCAGCATTCTCAAGTGGTAAAGCCCCACCATAGGTTGATGGAACCCAAACAGTTCTTTTAGCCCAAATACCTGATCTCTTTTCGTAATATACATCGGTGGTGAAATACAATTTACTTTTAAGTAAGTCGCCATCAAATCCAACATTTAATTTTGTACCTACTTCACCTCTAAGTTTTTGGTTACCAACAGTAGATTCGTATGACCCACCAATGTGATCTTGTGGATTTCCGAAGGAATAACCATTTCCTCCAGTAGACCAATCGTTGCGATAAAGAAATCGATAAGAATTGTTTGTTCCATAGGGGCGGTCGGAACCGGTAAGGCCAGCTGAGGCCCTCAATTTTAAATAATCAACAATGTTATTGTCTTTCAGGAAATTTTCTTCGCTTAGCGCCCAACCCAGAGCTAAAGCTGGAAAAGTATTGAACCGGCTACCTCGCATATAGGACTCGTTTGCAGTTGTTGAAGCTACCAAATCGACAAAATATTTATAATTGTAATTGTATCTAAATTGCATACCAAACGCCACATTTTTGAATGAAGGATTATTACCTGGAATAGAACGTTGGTTTACATCGAAAAAGGCAAGAGCATTAACTCGATGTTTATTCTTAAAAACCCTTGCATAATCAAATTGTGAATGTCCAAACCATTGATTATAAAATACTCCACCTGCATCAACACCTCCAAAAGTCGAATAGTCGGTATTTCCGTATTCAAGGTAGGTAGAGTCAGAGGGCGTGAATTCATACACCATGAAATTTTTCGACAATCCACGATTTTTAGCATTGTTAAAATCGAACCCGGCACGAGTAGTAAACGATAAGCCTTCAATCCAATTGTTCATATCAACCTTAAAACCAACACTAGCATCAAAAAGCCTACGCATGGCCTCGGTATATCCACTTTGAGCAATCATACCGTATGGATTCTTCTGATATGAGGTTGTTCCTCCAAGGGAACCATCTTCGTTAAAAATTGGATAAGCATTAGATGGTGTTGTAGATAATTGGTTAAAGATATCCCATGCACTACTGCCAGGGTAATGCCTAATTTCAATACGTCCGGCCATATCCAAAAAGGCTGAAACCATTGAATTGACATTAATATCTACATTCGACCTGAAATTGAATCGTTGATAATTGGTATTGGTACTGTATTCATTGTTTTCCTCTCCATATTTAAAAACGCCGTCTTGCGATAAATAGCCCACCAAGGCAAAATAGCGGGCGTCTTTATTCCCTCCCGACATGGTTACATCAACCTTCTTTTGATAAGTGATATTATTTATGTATTCATCGATGTAATTGTTATTTGGGTACAAATACGGATTGGCGTCAGGATCGTTTTCAACTGTTTTCCTGTAACCTTCAACATCTTCATCGGAATAAAACGCGTTGTTCTTTCCATCCAATTCCCAAGCTTTATTATAAAGTTGAACATAGTCGTAAGCATTCAAATAATCGCGCATGCCTACAGTTTGCTGTAGTGAGTAACTTCCATCAACAGTGACTTTTCTTGGAGCTATTTCGCCACGTTTGGTGGTAACCAATATTACACCATTTGCACCACGTCCACCGTATAAAGCAAGCGCTGCAGCGTCTTTCAATACAGTTACTGACTCAATTTCGTTTGGACTCAATTGCGATAAATCGCGTTCAATTTGATCAACCAATACCAATGGCGCATTTGTTGTAGTTGTTTTTAAACCACGAACATAAGCCGAATAATCGGAATTTCCTGGTTCATAATTTGAAGGAAACACCGACAAGCCACTCAATCGTCCAATTAAAGCATTTTGTAAATTAGGACTATTTGTTTTTCTCAGATCCTCGCCTGAAACAGAGGAAATTGCTGAGTTAATTTCTCTACCATCAATGAAGGTGTATGCAACGTTCACACCTTTCAATTTAGGTGCGTTTTCAGCCACAATAAGCGAATCGTTAACAGACGATTTACCTTCTATTAAAGGCTCCTGTCCGAAAGCGTAATGGCCAAATGCTATTGCATAAGCTGCAATTGCAATTTTTATATATTTATTTTTTCTATTTTTCATAGTCAATATTTTCACAAGAATATATTACAGTTAATTAACTTGCCTTGTGGAACTTACAATTGTTAAATATTCATTTGCTTTTGAGCTTTTATTACTATTTAATAATTGACGTTTCATCTTTTAAAGTCTAAAAATCCTATAAGGAATTCAATGTCTGCATGTTGTTTCGTTCTGAAATGCATATGGTATTTAGGGTTATCATAATTGGTATGTTTTATACACATTTCAGTTTACTTTTAAAATTGAAGCAAAAGTTATTCAATTTCGGCACTCCAGCCCGGATTATTTTTCAGGTTAAAGCATTTGTTTATTTCAGACTGTGGAATGGGGTAGCGGTGCATGTAATCTTTAAACACCCTGTCCATAATTTTTTTCCGTTCCAATTTGAATGAACCGTCGGCAAGTTTGGTGGTACGAATACCATAAACAGGAGTATTAAAATATTCAACTCCTTTACCCCAACGAATTACATCGTACCAACGCTGTCCTTCATATACAAATTCGATGGCACGTTCATTCATAATTCTTTCTCTCATTTCAGTTTGATTGGATGCAATAACATCAACATGCTCAACACGGTTACGAACCTGGTTAACTGCTGCACGTGAGGTGAGTCCGGTTCCTAGTCCATCGTTGTCGGGACCAAAGGCTTCGTTCATTGCTTCAGCATAAATCATTATCACATCGGTATATCGTATATAATTCCAGTTCATATAGGTTGAACCTGTAGTTGGTGACAACGCAGGGTCCCAGAATTTTTTCTCAAGATAGCCTGTTCGAGTCCAATTAACGCCTTCGCCGATATGAGTACCTGGTGAGCCATTTTCATGGAAGAACAGTTCTATGCCATCTTTTGCATCAAGCCAAGGCTCTCCATTTAATAGAAAAGTATATTTCATACGCGGATCGCGATTTTCATACATGTTCTCATCTGAATAACCCGATGCAGTATTAAAATCTGGGTGTACGCCATCGTAATTTTCGAAATTATTTATGATTTTTTGGCCATCGCTGGTTTCATACCTATCCATAAGATTTTGTGTTGGACATGGAGTTGCCCCCCATTCGGTAGACCAAGGACGTGCTCCAACTCCTAATTCAAACGAACCCCAGTTTGGTAAGGACATCTGACTGTTTCCGTATCCTCCTGGACCTCCATTGCGTAAAAATATAGATTCTGAAGTGTATGCCCTTCCGTAAAAAATATTTCGATATTCTTCGTTAGGAACCAATGAATATTTTCCCAAAGCAATAACATCATAGGCCGCTTGAGCTGCTTTCCTCCATTTTCCCTTATCATTCTCGGGATTGTTAAACGGACTAGCTGCGTAAAGTAAAGTACGCGCTTTATAAGCCAGTGCTGCTCCTTTTTCGGGTCGACCAAGTTCTGATTTTGGGAACTCTAAGGGAAGCAATGCTGCTGCTTCATCACAATCGTCACACAATTTCTGCACATAGTCGTCGTAGGTATCACGTGGTAAGTCCATATCATCGTCAGTGTTAAAAGTCCGGTCAACATAGAGAACATTACCATAACGTTTTAGTAATTGGAAATGAAAAAAGGCTCTGAAGAAGAGGGCTTGACCTTTAATTTCATCTCTTTCGGTGTCGCTTAAATTTTCAACTACATCTACATTGTCAAGAATACGATTGCAAATTCGAATGGCTTTGTATGAACCTTCCCAGGGCCAATCAACTTCGGCTTGTACTCCTTGTCCTGCAAACCAATTTCCCATATTCAAACTTGCACGGGGCCCGGCATCGTTACGGGCACCATCGGAAAGGTCGGTTGCATCTTCAATATTTGACATTTGCATACTGCAGAAACCTCCAAATGAATAGGCAGCCCATGAGTCTGCAGGTGAGTACCACAAATAAATGTACAAGCCATCGACATATTCTTTAAATAAACGAGCATCACTGAAAACTGCACTTTCCGGTAAATCTGAACTAGGAGCCTTATCGAGGTACTCTTCACAACTGCTTAAGCTTATAACCCAAAGCAAAAGAAAAGTATATATTAAATATTTTATTTTCATAATTTAAGAAGTTTAAAAGGTTACATTAAGACCAAATGAATAAACAGCCATTTGTGGATAATTTTGACCAAATCCCCACTCTGGATTCCCTTCAGGTGCAACCTGCTTTACTTTAGTCCATGTAAGTAAATTGTTTGCAGTACAGTATATTCGAAGTTTAGATAGGTTCATTTTCTTTAGTAGATTACCGTTAAATGTATAACCAAACTCAATGTTCCTTAATTTCAGATAACTGTTATCCAATAGAAAAAAAGTACTTACCTTCTGATTTGGGCTTACTCCATTGTTCAGGCGAGGATAAGTGGCTGTAGCACGAGTATCAATAAACTCTCCAGTAAACGGATCGGTATAATAAGCCCAACGGTTTAGGTGATGATCGAGCAGTTTACCGTTCTTATTTGTAAATTCAAACATCATTCCATCACCAATATACATGTTGCTAAATTCGGTTCCCTGAAAGAGTACACTGAAATCAAAATCGGCAAAATTCACCCCCATTGAAAAGCCGTAGTTCAAATTCGGAACTCCGGTATAGCCAATGTAAGTTCTGTCCTTATCATCGATTACACCATCATCGTTATAGTCAATATATTTTAAATCACCAGGACGAACTGCTGTTCCAATTTGCTCTGGAGAATTGGCTACATCATCCCAGTCCTGAAAATAGCCATCAACCATATACCCTTGGAATTGACCAATGCTTTGGCCTTCATCTTTTTGCCAAGGAACCATATTTGGTGGTTCATCTTTATTAATTATTTTGTTTTTGGCATAGCTAATATTGGCCTTAATCCAATAGTTGAAATCATTGCCGAGTTTCTTCCTATGAGTAAGATTGAATTCAAAACCTTTATTTTCAGTTTCGCCAATATTAGCAGGAGGTGCATCTACGCCAAAATAAGACATTACTGTTTGACGACTCATCAGAATGTCAGTACGTTGTTCATAAAATACGTCGGCGTTAAAACTTAGTAAGTCATTTAAAAAGGCACCTTCGAGACCAATGTTTGCTTTACGGGCTTTCTCCCAGGTAACATTAGGGTTCGATGCAGCTGTTTCGTAAATATACTCACGATTCTCAGCATCGGGTCCAAATTTTGCACCTACCTCGGAGGTACCTGATGTTTTAGAAGTGAAGTCTTGAATATAGAGGAAACGATTGCCTCCAATTTTGTCGTTACCAACTAAACCATAGGATCCGCGTAATTTTAAAACTGAAACATAAGGCGCTCCTTCTTTAATAAAGTTTTCTTCTGAAAGTAACCATCCTAGAGAGAACGATGGGAAAAATCCGAATCGTTTTCCTGGAGCAAAGTTTTCAGATCCGTTGTATCCTAAGTTAAATTCCGTGAAATATTTTTGGTTATAGTTATAAGTAAGTCTGCTAACCAATCCCGAATATCGATAGGGAATATCGCCACCAGCACGATAATCAGATTGATTGTAAAGTAATAATGCTGTAATATTATTTTTATCAAAAGTACGATCGTAATAAATTGAAGCATCGAGATAAGTTTTTTGATGTTCATTGGAGTCACCCCATAAATAATTGAAGGGTTCATCGGCACCTTCGAATTCATAATTATAAGGTTCGCCGGGTTGTGAAATAAGGTGCGACCACATGACCTGTTCTCCGTATCTTTTTTCATCGTAAAAATAGCTATCGTACGCTACTTTCGATTTAATTGAAAGCCCTTGAATTAATTTACTCAGGTCGTATTTAAATTCAAAACTCGATTCAACAACGTAATTTTGTTGTTGCATGTATCCTGTTTTATTTAAAGCTGCCCAACCATTTGTTTTATTTTCGCCATAGGCAGGCCTACCATCAGGATTCAGAATTGCAGCTTCATAGGGAGCCTGATGATTGATAACTCCTAAAGCATCACCTTCTGAGTTCCATGTTCCACCGTTGGGTAAAGATTTGTTCTCAAACCGAGCAGCCAGGTTAATTGAAAAAGTTAAGTCTTCAGTCACATCCAAATCGAGGTTCGATCTCAAATTGTAACGGTTAAAACCAAAATTGGTAGTTTTTGAATCAGTTTTAAAGATGCCTTCCTGATTCAAATAACCAACTGAAACAAAATAACGTGCAGCATTTGAACCTCCACTAATATTCAAATTGTACTGCTGTTGAGGAGTAAATTTCCTTACCAATTCCTCCCACCAGTCTACATCAGGATAATAATATGAATCGGCCGTACCGCTTTTAAACGCAGCTAAATCGTCGGCTGAAAATCCACCGTTTTGGCGTAATAAAGAAGTCACATCTTCGGTATTCATTTTTAGCGTACCATCATCATTAAAAACATCGGTGTAGTAGTCATTTAAAATGGCTTCATTCTTTAGTTTAGCTGTATCGTATGAACGCAAAAAATTAGGAATTCGAGTTGGTACTTGTACTCCTGATAAGGATGTAAAGCTTACCACAGGTTTTTGATTCTTCCCCCTTCGGGTAGTAATAATAATTACACCGTTTGCCCCTTTTACACCGTATACAGCAGTTGCCGATGCATCTTTTAAAATCGAAACGGTTTCAATTTCATTTGGGTCAATGTTAGTAATCGATTCACGTTCAACACCATCAATTATATACAATGGATTTGAGTCGACCCAGGTAGCGCGTCCACGGATAAAAATTTGAGGGTCATCGTCTCCGGGTTGTCCTGAAGTTTGAATGGTTGTTAAACCAGGCAATCGTCCGGCTAAAGCATTTCCTAAATTTGCAGTTGGACTTTGCACCAAATCTTTGGTACTCACCGTTGAAATAGCACCAACAACACTTGCTCGTCTTTGAGAACCATATCCTACAGCAACGATCTCATCCAGATCGACACCTTTAGACTTCATTACTATTTTCAGGTGAGCATTGCCCTGAAAATCTTTCTCTATAGTTTCCAAACCTATAAACGAAAAAACCAATACGCCGGTTTTGTCAATTAATTTAAGAGAGAAATTGCCATCGAGATCGGTAACGGTACCTTGTGTAGCATCGCCACGACTCCCTTTTAGCAATACCGTTACTCCAGGTATTAGCTCCCCCGATTCGGTTTCAACCGTTCCGGTTAAAACACTTTGGGCAAATCCTGTTAGTGATAGCATTATCAGGAAAAGTAGCAGTAAAAAGTTTTTCATTAGCTTGATATTAGTTAATTAAACATTGTTAAAATCTACAAACTGAGCATTAGTTCTCGAAAGTTGTTACCTAATGCTTTTTTTAGATTTAATTGATTTTTATTTGCCTGTTAGTTAATTAGTTATTAGCTCTATTTCAGAATATCCTGCAACATTATCGTTTGAGATATTTTTCAATGCCTGTAGCTTGATAAATCGGGCATTTTCAGGAGTGAACTTTTTAATTTGCCATACTGGATTATTTTTGATGTTGGAAAATTCACCCTCATCGACAAGTTTCCAATTACGATTGTCGTTAGAAACATAAAACCTGAAGTTTGTTATGATACCAGAACTCCACTTGTTTTGATCGGGCAGGTACTTAAAACCAATAAGGTTTTGTATACTTCCCAAATCAATCACCAAATCAACAGGCATTTTTTTCTCTCTTTGATGCCATACAGAAGATGGAATACCATCGAGAATTGCATTGGCATTTTCATCATTAATTCCAATAATTATCCAATCCTTTTTGGAGATATCGAACGCCTCGATTCCAACGGGGCTGCTTTTTTCCGAAGCGGGATCATAAGCAATTGCTCTTACTTCAACTTTGCCATCGCTTACAAACGGTCCGGTATATGGTATTGATCCTTTAGTTGGGTCAGTACCATTGACTGTATAGTAGAAAATAGGGCCAATATCATTAGTTGTTATCGTAACTTCTCCTGATTGGTTTCTTGTAATTGAAGGTGCATTTAAAAATACCGGGGCATTATAAATTCCGATATTGGAAATGACCGGACAAGTTTTTGAATCGGTAATATTAAAACGAAGCTTTGTTGCCTCAACACTAGGGAAACGAAGAATCCGTTTATATCCGATAGTGGTCTCTTTTGCAATTTCGACCCATGTCTCTTTCACAAGCGCCTCAACAGTAAATGCTTTAACACGTTGTCCCAAACGAATGTATTCCTGTACCAGAAAACGGTTGAATAAGGTTGGTTTTCCTAAATCGATTGTTAATGAAGCTAAGATTACGTCATCGTCAGTAGCCCAGTAAGTATCTTTTTTGTTATCGATAGCCATGCCTGCATTAAATTTTTTTGCATTTCCACGAACATTGGTAGCTTCAACTTCGCATCCTTCAGCCAGGTTTACTTTGAATGATTCTTTTACTGCTTTGGCCAAACCAAGTGCAGCTTTTTCATCGTTCGGATGAATTAAACCATTGGGCATAATTGGGAAATTGAGCAGGAAGGTTCCGTTTCGTCCAATTGAATGGTAATAAGTATCCATTAGCTGAGGGATGCTTTTCACCTTTGAGTCTTCGTTTGGATGGTAAAACCACTCCGGACGAATGGATGTATTCACTTCGCCAGGTACCCATGCATTGCCATCCTCAACGCCATAATGTAACATTGCCCAAGGCACATCACCAGTGGCATTCAATAAACTCCAGTTGGTTTCACCCACATAGCCTTCTTCAGTTCCAACCCACCGCAAATCAGCTCTATCGCCACCATCGTTCCAAATCACAATTTTGGGCTGTAGTTCACGAATCATTTTATAGGTTGGTAGCCAATCGTAGTAAGTGGTACGGTCAATTCTACGGGTTTCGTTGGTTCCACCATAATATCCGTCGCCACCATTTGCTCCATCGAACCAAATTTCAAATACATCACCGTAATTAGTCAGTACTTCTTTAATTTGATTCCGGAAAATTTCAATGTACTCAGGCTTTCCGTATTCAGGATTATTTCGGTCCCATGGCGAAACATAAATACCCAGTTTTAAACCGTATTCTTTACAAGCATCAGCCATGTCCTTTATCACATCACCTTTGCCGTCTTTCCAGGGCGCATTTTTTACAGAATATTCGGTAGTTTCTGTTGGCCAAAGGCAAAAACCACAGTGGTGTTTAGCGGTAATAATAATGCCTTTCATACCAGCCTCTTTGCATATACGTGCCCACTGACGAACATCTAGCTTTTCGGGATTAAACAGGTTGACATCCTCGTTGCCATAACCCCACGATTGGTCGGTGTAGGTATTTAACGAGAAATGAATAAATGCATAATATTCCATTTCCTGCCATCGCATTTGGTTTTTGGATGGAACCGGACCATAAGGTTCAGGTATTTTAGGTTGGGTACAACTATTAAAAATTATACTTACCATAAGAATTGTACCGTACAAAAGATATTTGATCATATTATAAGCTTTATTTGTTTTATACTTTAAAAAATAGACCTAGTCAACTATAATGACACTTCGTTGTTGCTTAAAGTGTTTTAGCAGTGATATTTATATTGTTTTGGATTCTAGCAAACATTTTTCCATCGCAACTCGCAAATTTGTGGTATTAGTGACATATTGTTTGGGATTAAAGCAAATCGTATTAGGGCTGAAAGTACTTTGCTTTCATTTAAAATAAGGCAAGTATTAGAAATACAAAATTTGGTAAACCGTTGTAGCTCCCAATGCAAACCTATCCTCAATTTATTATTTCGAAACCATTCGGGTAATTCAAATTGCAGTATTGATAGCAGTGTAAGTTCTGCCTTTTCCGGAAAAAATGCTTTGTTGCCAGGCCTTAGCATCGATAACGGATTAGTATTGCCAATTACAGCATTGCAAATCAGCATAGAAACAACATCGAAGATATTAATTTTCATTTTTAGTTTCTGGTTATGTTTAGATTACATCTCAAAACTATAATTAATAGGCGCGCCTAATCTTGAAAATAATCTCTAAAATCTTTGAGTTTCTATCATTTTAACAAACTTCTGTTTGTTGAATTCTACTGTCTTAAATTTTCCGTTATGATATTAATGTCCAAAGTTTTATTTGGATCAAAGTCATTAGAATTAATATACTCATTACAAATAGGAAGTCGTAAAAGCGTAAATAATATTCGTTGTAAACCACTTCTTTTTTTAGGATGTGCCAAAGTCGCTCAATGATATTTAGATTTAGAGAATAAGGGGGAACAAAATGGAGCTGTATCCTCTTATTTTTCTCCAAAATTCTTTTACTATTTTGGTATGGTACTATTTTGCATTCTCAGGGATTATGTGAATTCTTCCTTCCTTTTGTGTTTCTAATATTTGTAATAGCTACACAATCATGTTCTGGGTCTTGATTCGTTCATCTTCGACAGATATAACTTTTTTCAAGGCTAATACCTCCGTTAATATTATCTATCTGTTCAATTTTATGGTACTTCCCGGAAGGCTTATAACTTTTTCTTTTTGATTTCTGAAAACAACCAAATCAACGGGTCTTTTCAGGTCGGTTTGATCAATGGCATTGTTCAAATCCACCAGGGTATTTACAGCCTTAGTTCCCAGTTTAAGGATAACATCGTTTGCTTGTATATAATCCCTTAGCTTGCTGTCGAATTCCACCATTGTTATTACCAATACGCCACGTTCAGTATCCATACCTGTTGCCGATCGTTCACCCAATGTTTCTAGATTTTTGAGACGAAATCCCTGCCACATTGTTTCATTTGTTTCCTGATTATTCATTTTCACCTGCGGCAAAGTGAGTTGTGGTCTTTTAGCTAACAGTCTGAGATTGGAAGAGACTACTCCAAAACTCGACATGTCAAAATTCATAAATCCTAATCGAAAAACGGCTGTTGCGGTTGATTCTATTTTATAATCCCCTTGTTCTGTATTATTAAACTTTACAGGATAAAATACAGAATGTTTGTCGGTATTATTTTTACGTGCCTCTTCAAGTGCTTTAGTGTTGGTAAAAATATTGTAATCGATCATGCCTCCCCAGCCGAGTAAATTAATTGGCTGATAGGGGCTCATTACAATGTTGCGTGTAAAAACATCGCCACTATTCTCAAACCATACGTGTGGATGAAAAGTGTTATTAATTAAAATATTGTTCTCAACCACGCGATAAAAACCTTCGCGGAGCTTAATGCCTCCATTTAGGCAAAGGTTGTTGTAAATATGATAATTGCTTGAACCATCATCTAAATCGATATCCCAGCCACGATCGCAGCGGAAACGGTTATTGCGAATAACAACCGTTGCTATAGCATCAGCAAGAATTAATGAAGGTTCATTAGTTGTAATTGCATTCATTTCGTCACGGTTTGAGTGCCAGAATCGGTCGCGACCCCAGGAATTAAATGATCCATGATCGCCTGTTTCTTTAACAGTTTCAAAAATATCGTTGTATTCAATAATGTGCCCACCCCATGTGCCTTCACTTACATTAATACCAGCACGGGGAACATCGTAAATACTGTTATGGCTTACTGTTATCGACTTGCACATTGAGAGTTCAACTCCTGTAATTTGCTTCTCAAACAGGCCAATGGTATGAATCAGGTTGTCGTACACCATACAATCTTCCGGGTAATTATTTGTTTTTGGACCAGGATTACGATCAATCTGATCAAGTGGTATATCACTGTGGTAATTGAAACTGGGCGAACGCACAGCAGCTGTATCACCAACAAAGCATATCGCACTAGCACCTATTTGGGTGATATGCGATCCCGATATTTCGGAATTCCGGTTGTAATTTGAAAAGAATATTGCATTTCCGCCTAAATTATGCAAATAGCAAGCATTCAAACTGCAATTTTCGGTGCCTTCGAAAATAACAGCACCACCACGATAAATTGTCCAGTCGGAACGTAACAAGGGTTCGTATTTTTCCATAAACGTTCGCGCAGTTTGCGTAAATTCAATATTTTTAATTGTAATGTTTTTGACAGCAGACTGTTCGCTACCTCTAAATTCCATTAGGTGTTTCAATTGAGCCACTTCAAATCGGGCTTCATCAATATTTTCATCGGGCATTGGATAATAATACAGAATAGCTTCGACGGCATTGAAATACCATTCTCCCGGAGTGTCTAATTCTTCGAAAATATTTTCGACCATGCGGTTTTCGGCACTTAAACCATAGGGGCGGTTATTCTGCCAACCACCTTTCATACTCAAATTGCCATTTTCATCTTTACCGGTTATGCGGTAATGAAAATCACCCCAATCGCTCACGTGCATGGCATGAAGAAAGCCACCTGCCGGGTTTTTCCATGTTTTTACCCGTTCGGGTGAAGTTGCATCGGCAGATGTTCCGTTAAATCTTATTGCTGTTGAATCATAGTTTGGAAACCTTGCCATGTGGCGGATTTCGCCATTTACGGTTAACATATCAATTGAAATTTGCGATAAAATTTTGGCTTTCATTATTCCGTTTTGATAAGGCTGCCAAAGGAGTTTTAGTAGCACACCTCCATTGATAATTGCCTGTTCACCAGGATGTGAACATAGGGTTAAACTTTTCTCATTATTGCCATCCCTGGGGGTAAAAACCAATGTTTTGTCAAGCCTGTGTTCTCCTTCACGTAAATAGATGATAATATCGCCTTTGGTTTCCTGTGACTCACTTTTGGCTTTTTCAATACTCTTGAAAGGATCTTTTTCAGTTCCTCTATTTTTGTCGTTTCCGTTTGGGGCAACAAAGTATATTGTTTGTGCCGAAAGAGAATTTGATACTCCAATTAGTATCAATAAAAACAATATGACTTTTAGTAATTGGTCAGGTTTTATTTTTCTTTCTGCATTTTCCATAATGAATAGATAATATTTATTCGACTTCAATGATAATTTCACTACTTTTTAGTGTTTGATAAGAAGCTTACAATCCTATTTTACCCGAATGGATAATTTTGCATTATTGATTTATTTAATTTTATTTATGCCTGCTTTTAATTGACTTTGAACTCCATTCCAAATAAAAACCCCGCCTAAATTAGCCGGTAAAGTGATTTCTCCACTAAGGTGGTTTGCAATGTCTTTTTGTAATTTAACATGAATAGAACCAAGTCTATGCGGCATGGTGGCATCAATATTTTTCAAATTTCCAAAGTTTGGTTCAATCTTTATAGATTTGAAGCCCGGAGAAGCAGGTTTAATGCCACTGACTAATGACAAGAAGTAATACACTGGTGAGGCACTCCAGGCATGACAATCGGAACGTGTAGGATCGGGAGTTTCGGCAAAAGTGGTCAGGCCGTTATCCAACATCTGTTTCCATGGATTTAATATTGTGGTAAATTGCTTAGCCTGCCCGGCTTTTTCAAGAGCCTCAAACAAATAAAATTTGAAATATAAGGTACATTGTGCCAAGCCTTTGTCGTTGAGAAGGACATTAATTATTTTAGCTTTATCAGTTGTTTTAGGAAAGGCATCGGTTAAAATTGCCAGAACATTGGCATGTTGACTAAAGGTGCTCTTTTCAGGAGAATCGGCAATCAATCCTTTATTTGAATCGAAACATTTATCAAAAACGGCATTTTTAATTTTATCGGCCAAATTTCGGTAATCAACTGCCATGTCGTTCAATTTGTAGGCATCGAAAACATCTGCTGCTTTTTCCAAGGTATAAACATATTGCAAACTTAGTATTGATGAATTACCATCGTGCGCAGCCGGCGGATTGCCATTATTCCATCCCTTTGAATATGTCCAATCAACAAAATCCCACCATTCAACTGGGCCTAACATACCAGTTGAGTCAATGCGGTTTCTAAACCAATTGAGTGTTTCCTGCATTCCTGGAATCATTGATTTGACAAAAGCCTGATCGTCATTAAGCATCCAGTAATCATAAACCATTGTAACCCAAACTAACGAAAAGGTTGGAATAATTTGAGTTTGGTTACTTGGATATCTACTTTGTGTTATACCAATTGGTAATTGCGAATCGTGTAAAGTAGATATTGCATTTTTTGTTAATCGGGAATCGCCTGAAACATAGGTTGAAACCAACGCCTGAATTCTTGCATCACCAATATATTGAAGCTGTTCGTAGTAAGGACAATCAAAAAAAGTTTCGTTTGCGCACAAGCGTTGTGTTCGCCAACCAACATTCCAAATATCATTAAGAAGAGAGTTATCACAAGTAAATGAAGCCTTTTGTTCAAAAGGATATGCAGTAAAGATGCTATAAAAGTCATTTAATTCAAGAGCTTCATCTTTTGTTTCTATTTCTATTTCAATATATCGGAATGTTCGCCAGAAAAGTGTTTGGAATATTCGATTATTTCCTCCGTCACAAATTACAACATCAGCATTACCGATTATTTGTTTGTTGTCTATATCATTTCGGTTGCCTTTGTTTCCAACACTATCCAACAAGCTTTCTGCATAAGTAAGTTTTATGGAGCTATTTCTACCTTTCGAAAAATTTAGCACGGGATATGCTGTTGTCAATACATTTTGGTCGATTAGCAGTTTCACCTTCGAATTTGCCGAAATTACAATTGGAGTTTTACCTTTCAAAAATTCTTCAGGAATATTCGCAATATCAGAACGACGTATTTTAAAGAACCGTTGTGCTTTTTCTTCCATAAGAGGGATGGGTCGTTGTGAAAGCAAATGAATTGAAGTGCCGCCCCATTCTCCCATACAACCAACAGGTTTACCCGTTTCCACTTCCTGGGCATGTTTCCAACCAGAAGTATTGAAATCCATATCCATCCAATCCCAGGGATGTTTTTCACAATTAAATTCTTCACCTGCACCAGCAGCATAATATTGATTAATATTTACCGGAACAGGTTTATAGGCTTTATCATTAAAAACAACCCAACTTGTATCAGAATCAATAATATTTTCAGCCTTTGTATTTCCCTGAATAATAAACCCTGTTTGACCTGAAATCTGGGCTAAAGGACGATGTTCGGCAAAATTCCAAACAACAGAAGAAATAATATTCTTGCCAGGATGAAGATAAGAGGCAATGTCAATACTTTCAAAGTTCCATTTAAACAAATAACTTCTGGCAGGACCGTTACATACATAAACACCATTTATATACAATTTATAGCGATTGTCGGCCGACACATGAATAATAAATTTGTCAGGCTTTGTTTTAATTAAAATTTCTTTTCTGAATAAATAAACTCCATACTCCGAATTTGAATTATCGGGATATGAAATCCATTTTGCAGTCCAGGGTTTGCTCAGCAATTCAGGATTGATTTCTGTTACCTGTTGTGCAGAAAGTTTTGTACTAACTACAAATAAAACCAGAAGAAGTATTCTATAATAAAATTTCATCCGTTTATAATTGATTTTCATTTGTCGAATTGCCTGTCCCGATTTCTCGGGAGAACTTACCATGCTTTTATAATCATTCTCGTGTGTGAGTTTAATAATTAGCTCCGCTGAACCTTGTTTCTAAAATCATGGACGTTTCATCCTTTTATTTCGAATTAATTACTACTTCAGAGCTCTTTAAATTATCTGATGATGCTTTTAAACGGATTTCACCAGTCGCTTTATCAGACTGAACAAGTACCATGCAATATCCATTAAAAGCCATTCGCTGGCTAGCCTTATCAGGTTCGTGACTTTTTGGGTTACCATTACCAGTACCTATTATTTTACCAGGTCCTTCTATAGTAAATGTTACAAGATTATTAGCTGTCGGTACAACCCTACCTTTTGCATCATTTATTGCGACTTTTATTACAACCACATCACAGCCATCAGCTTTAATTGTGCTGACATCGCTGTTCATTGCAACTTGTGCAGGTGCTGTAGTTGTTTCAACAATATCTTTTGTAACTACTTTTCCAGCTTTGTACCCTCTGGCTTCGAGTTTGCCAGGATTATATACCAGGTTCCAAATTAATTTTGCATAAGGAACAGCTTTTTGTTTTCCGACACTTTTGCCGTTTAAAAACAACTCCACTTCCTCGCAGTTGGTATAACAATGAACTTTAATGCTGTCGCCAACTTTATCAGGCCAATCCCAATGCGGAAAAATGTGAACGAGTGGTTCATCATCCCAGGCTGCCTTATAAGCATAGTAACCATCTTTAGGGAAACCACAAACATCCATTATCCCAAATTGTGATGAAACACCAGGCCACTGGAACGGTGTAGGTTCACCGCGATAATCAAAACCTGTCCAAACAAAATAGCCTCCGAGGTATGGATATTTTACTATATCAGCCCAGTCCTCGCCCGGATATGGTCCCCAATTGGGTTGCCATAAAATTGAGTTTGAACAAGTCTGTGGCCACCAACTATTCACATATTCGCCACGAGTTGAGACGTAACTTGTCCCTTCGGTACAAAACATAACCCGTTCCGGGTGAGCTTCTCTATCTCGCACATAAGCAAGTTGCTTGTCGCCATAATTATAACCAACAACGTCGAGCACTTCGGCATAGCCTCCATCGTTGCGGGCATGGTTCATTGCAGCAGTAACTTTACGTGTTGGGTCGATTCGATGAGTGGTTTCAACCATGGTTTCAAGAATTCTGGCTCCTGTTACCGTTCCTTGTATCGCTTCTTCGTTTTCCATGCTCCACATAAATATAGAAGGATGGTTTCTGTCGCGGTACAGCAAGGTTTCCAAATCTTTTAAGTTTTCTTCGGAGCTTGAAAGGTGTCGGTTTTCATCGAGAACAAGAATGCCCATGCTATCGCACATATCGAGCAGCTCAGGAGTAGGTGGGTGATGAGAACCACGGTAGCCGTTACTCCCCATTTCTTTAAGTAACTTTAGTTTGTACCAGTTAATTTTATCAGGAAGGGCGACACCAATCCCTGCAAAATCCTGATGGTTACAGGTTCCTTTCACTGGGCAAAGTTTGCCGTTAAGAAATACCCCATTCTTGTTAATTTCAACTGTTCGTACACCGAAAGTAGTTTCGTAAATATCAACAATATTGCCGTCTTTAAAAACTTCGCTTAGCACTTTATAAAGGCTTGGTGTCTCAGGTGACCAAAGTAAGGGCTTTTTAATTAATGCGGTTTGAGCTATTTCAAGCGGATAAAACGGAGCTATTGTTTGTGTTGAAGTCTCAGTACTGAGCAAATTGCCTTTGCTGTCGATTATTTTTGAAACAAGCGTAACATTAAGCTTCGTTTTATACTCGTTTTTCAAGGTTGTTTTAATGCTTACTGTTGCTGCATCTTTTGAAATTGATGGCGTTGTAACATAAGTGCCAAACCTTGCAACATGCAGTTGATCCGTTTTAATCAGCCAAACATGACGGTAAATGCCTGCTCCATCGTACCACCAACCTTCGGCCTGAGTAGCATCAACTTTAACCAAAATGGCATTTTTACCTTCGTCGCCATAGCGCAAAACATCGGTCAAGTCATAGTTTGATGGCGTATAGCCACTCTTGTGGTTACCCATCAGATGACCATTAACCCACACGGTGCTGTTGCGGAAAATACCGTCAAACTCGATGGATATTTTTTTCCCTTTGTCTTGTTCAGGTATTTCAAATTCCTTCCTGTAAAAACCTATCCCGGTGGGCAGGTATCCGCTACCGGCTGGTTGACTGCCCAGCGTGTTGTCATTTACAAAAGTGCCTTCAACAGCCCAATCGTGCGGGAGGTTCAATTCTTTCCAGTCAACGGGATTTAATGCTTTTGAACTTTCAAAATTTGTATAATCAATAACCGTATCTTTCGTGGTTATAATGGGTACATTAATGTCGGTTATTCCGCCCTGACCAACCCTAGCTACAAGTTTCATGGCAATATCACCTTTGTGGAATTGCCAGTTAAAATCAAAATTTTCTTTTGATCGCACCTCTGAATTTGCTGCCCGGATATTTCCTGCAATTGCAAGCAAAATGCACATTAGGAAAAAGCCAACAAGCTCGGTAAATATGACCACTCGTTTTTTCATATTATTTTGTGCCATCATGAGCTATTGCATTTACAAGTATTGAAGTCTCAGATAAACCGGGAGAACTAACTTTAAGATTAATGTCACCGGCATTGTGAGTGCTCCTTATCGCAACCATTGCACGTCCGCGCCATGCTTTACGGCTATTACCAATATATGGATCGTTATCTTTCATATCGGCATTACCTACCGCTGCAATTGTTCCAGGTCCTTCAATCTTAAATTGTAAACGGTTTGCCGCATTGGGCTGAAAAGCTCCATCTTTATCGCATATTTCGATGGTAACAAAAGACAAATCCTGTCCATTAGCAATTATTCCTTTACGATCGGTCGTTAATTTTATGCTGGCAGCTTCGCCAGAAGTTTTTAAAATGGTCGATTCAACTTCCTTATCTTTTTCCACACCAACGGCTTTAAGCATTCCTGGCGAATATGGCACGGAGAATGTTGCTTTAAACTGTTGTTCTACATTGGTTGCCTGTTCCCCCATGAGCGTATCGTTGAGGTATAACCTTACTTTGGGATATTTCGAGTAAATTTCCACTTGTATCTCTATTCCGTCAAACCCGGGCCATGTCCAGCTTTCCCAGGTTGGCTATACTGCCCATCCGGTTGTTCTTATTTTTCCATTTTCAGGATTTGGTTCCCGAACAGCCATATACAATTTTTCATTTTCGTTATACAACATGCTTCGGTAATGCGATATGGGTTTTCTCCAACCGGTAATGTCGATATCGCCACAATATGCCCCATGCCAGGGATATCGGTCGCCTTGCCAATGTTCACCCCCATTTTCACCAGGATAATAGGAGGCTCCAATACCCGATTCTCCCAAATAATCCATGGCTGTCCATACAAAATCACCAATAATGTATTCATTTTCCGACACCATTTTCCATATATTGAATGCATTGCCAGGATACGATTCCGTATTTAGAATTACTCTTGAAGGAACCCTTTTGTGATCGGATGCAGCACGGAATAACTGATAATTATACCCGCAAACATCATGTGCTGCCATAAGCGGATCGAAAATATCCCAACCCCTGTCCCAGGTTGTCATAGCCGATGTAATAGGACGTGTTGTATCTATTGTTTTGATTTCGTTAGCCATCATGTTAGCAATTTCGACTGCCGCAGGCTCCTTTCTTTCGTATATTTCATTGCCACTACTCCACATGATAATGGAAGGGTGGTTGCGGTCACGAAGGATCATTGCATCCAGGTCGCGTTTCCACCATTTGTCAAAATAAACGCCATAATCATAAGGGTTTTTATTGGCTTTCCAACCATCAAATGCTTCATCAATTACCATCAAACCCAATTTATCGCAAGCATTTAAGAATGCCTCGGATGGCGGGTTATGAGATGTTCTTACGGCATTAAAACCGCCGGCTTTTAGCAGCTCTACACGTCGTTCCTCGGCACGGTCGAAAGCAGCAGCACCCAGGCAACCATTATCATGATGCACACAACCACCATTTATTAATATTTCTTTCCCATTTAACTGAAACCCGTTTTCGGCAGTAAATTTTATGGATCGGATACCAAAATTGGTTTTGGTATCGTCCAACACTTGTTTATCGTTTAAAACTTGTATCTGAGCCTGATATAAATTGGGAGTTTCAGGTGTCCAAAGCAAAGGTTTCGAAACAACAATAGATTGTGTGACCTCTTTTTCACTATTGGCAGAAAGTTCAACATTCAATTGATTACCCCCTGCATCCTTGGAGTTCTCATCAAAAAGTATGGTTTTAAGGCTTATGTTTTGCGAAGAGGCTGTTTCATTTTTTACCAGAGTTTTTACCAGCACAGTGGCATTTTCAGAAGAAACATCGGGGGTTGAAATGGAAACGCCCCATTGTGCCACATGTATAGGTTCGGTAACCATCATCCAAACATGGCGATAAATACCAGAACCACTGTACCACCTACAGTTTAGTTGTTGCGAATTATCAACCCTAACCGCAATAACATTTTCGTTGTCAAACTCCAAATAAGACGTAAGGTCATAACTGAAGGACGAATAACCATAGGGATAAATACCCAATGATTTCCCGTTAATAAAAACTTCGGAGTTCATGTAAACACCCTCAAAATATATGGAAATGTTTTTACTTTTCCATTCAGTGGGAGCTTTGAAAGTTTTCCGGTACCAGCCAATACCTGCCGGAAAATACCCTCCGGAACCACCAGTCGGATTTTTAGGATCAATTTTTCCTTCAATGCTCCAGTCGTGCGGTAAATCGAGGCTACGCCAGTCATCGTCGTTAAAAACGTTTGCACTGGCGGCACTGGTATCGCCCAAAAAGAATTTCCAGTTATTATCAAACAATTGCTTTCGCCCAATATTAACCTGATCTTGCTCTTGATTTGAAGAACAGCCCAATAAAATCATGAATATCATTGTTACCGGAATAAAAAGAATATTGTTTTTAATTTTATTGAACCAGAAGTAAATGTTATGTCTTTCCATAGTTATATTTATTTTTTCATATTGAAAGAATTACTTTATTTCAATAAATTCAGGTTCGTAAGGAGCAAGCATAAAATTGCCGTTGTAATCCTTTTCAAAAAGAATGCTCTTCGATTTGCTGTTCATTTTAATTTCTTTGGGTTCGCCACTTACATTGAGGTATAGAAAGTGCTTGTCGTCTATTTGTCGAGCCATAATGCCTGACGGAACTTCGGGACCTTTTTTAATGCCAAGTTCCTTAATCAAATCATCTACAATACCGCCCAATACATTTCCATCGGCTGGTAATCCTACATAAATGGCTTTACCTTTTCCGAATTTATTGATGGTCATTATTGGATAGTCTTGATCTAAACTGGTAAGCGTGCCTATCACTTCTGCTCCTTTGGGATGAATGATGTCGAACCTTGCCGATTCGGTATCAATTGCTTTCCCTTTATAGTTGAATTCTAGCTGCTTGCCTTTATAACCTTTTCGCGAAATCTCGTTCATGGGTTCCGTTTCTTCAAAACTTGCAACTCGAATGCCAAACACATCGCTCAACATGCCAGGAAGCGTGCTTCTAAACACCTGCCCGCTTGTATCCACCATGGCCGAGTTCGCTGTCATAATCACTGTGCCACCATTCTTTACATAATCGCGAATTTTTTGGGCAGAAACTGGATCCATTACCGTAACTCCGGGTACAAACAAGAGCTTGTAATTAAGTGCACTTTGTTTGATTTCCAGCATTTTGCAATCCATATTGCGCCAGTAAAACATATCCCAACAGGCTTGCACCTGATTTTCGTGTTGAACAGGAAAAGCGCCACTTGCAATTTGGCTGGGAAACGAGAAGGCTAAACCAACTTCAGCCTTTGACTGATAAGGAAAATACTTTTCAATTTTTTTGAATTCGGTGGCTATCTTTTTGTATTCATTATACTTACGATTTGGAAGACCGTCCCAGTCGAGCATGCCCTCAAGGTATTGTTCTTCGCCGGCCCACATGCTCTGCCAGGTCCAACCGCAAACCATTTGGTTGCCGTACATTAAAGTTGCGTAGGCCGATTTGCGAATTGAATTGGGCACCGAAGTCATGGTATTAAACTCGTTACACCAAAATGGCTTGTTGCTTTCGAACTGTATCCGTTGTATCCCAAACGACGCATTCATCACGCCCCAATTGGTGATTAAAGAATTACCAGGATAGAAACCGCAACCGTGGCGGGTCATTTTACCCGAATACGCAATTTTTGAATAGTCGAAATATTTTAATGAACTGTAATACCAGGCATTGGTATTGGTAAGGGCATTTGGGGCATTCGTATTGACCACGTCAAGAACCTTGAACAAGATTCCGTTCACTTCATCGGAAACAAAACGACGGAAATCAAGAATTTTCTCAGGAGCTCCGTTTTTTTGTCCTGTTGAAGGTAAGCCAACTTCGTCGAAACTATTCAACCTTCGCGACCACCTATGTGTTGCCCAAGCATTGTTCAAATTATCGAGCTTGCCGTACCTGTTTTTCAACCAAATAATGAAGCGTTGACGAACGGTTTCGGAATAGGAAATTGGCCCGTCGCCCGATTCGTTATCGATGCCGAAAGCCAATAATGCCGGGTGGCTTGCATAGCGTTTCGATATCGCATCGGTAAAACGCAAGGCATATTTTTGATAATTTGGATCGCCCACATCGTCCATATAACGGTGGTTCGGATATTGAGTATTTCCATTGGGATCGACCACATCGATGGACGGAAATTTTTTGTGCAACCAGATGGGTGCAGGGCGAATGGCAATGTCGAGAATTACACCGATACCTGCATCATGCATTAAATCCATTACTGTGTCGAACCATTCAAAATCGAATTGCCCTTCGGAAGGTTCGTAGCTGTCCCAAGCCAGATGTCCAAGGCGAACAACGTTTAAACCGCCATCTTTCATCAATTGAATGTCGGTTTTTATCTTTTCGATATTTTTATCGTCGTGGGGATGATAATTTGCACCAACATATAGTTGTTGAGCTTTTCCACTTAATACCGATAGGAATAGAATTCCTAATGTTAATGCTAAAAGTTTCAAACTCGATTTCATATTTTTCATATTTTTATTCATTAACAGACCAACTGTAAGGGATTTCTGGATTAACTTCAAAATCGAACCAATCGAAATCAGCAGGATTCGTATTTATGCTTCCATTTCCTGAAGCATACATTCCGATAAAGGCACCAATAAAACCATTGATCTTCTCTGTTGAAATTTCTTTTGTTTCAGCTGATCCTAAAAGTGTAGCCGTCGATTCTTCTTTCTGTACCCAAAACTTATACTCAAGTTCAGTTGCGCTGATCCGTAAGATAATCCCTCCATCAGGAATCTCTTTGTAATTTACTTCGGCAGTTTTATCCTGAAGATATTTTCGGAACATTACTACCCGTTTGCCTTCATGCATCGTAACTAGTAAATCGAAATGATTGACATCGTTTCCACGGACAATTAAACCAGCTTCTTCATTTGGTGCAGTTGGGTTAAAATTAATTTTTGTTGAAGCCACCATGTTAAAAGCGGTTTGACGACGGCCAATGAAAGCAGGTGAATTGTTATTGCTCATACTGACAGTAGATCCATTCAACCTTAAATAGCCAGGTTTTTCAGAAAGTGACCAATCGGCATTGTTCGGTAATCTTAAAAAGTTCCAGAATAGATTTAGCATGGTACTGTTAAAATCATCACGTAGAGGATCTTTTTCCCAAATGTGTTCCGGTAGATTAGGCACAGGAAATTCTTCTTCCATTACACCGTTTGCTCCAGCTATTGGCCAACCATCTTCTGTCCACTTTACAGGTGCAAGAAATGTTTCACGCCCCAAGTGTTGATATTTACCTCCTTTTGGACGCATCCCCAAACAGACCAACCACCAACTTTCATCGGGTAACTGAACCAGATCGGCATGACCAATTGCATGAAACGGACTTTCGGGATTGTTCATATTTGAAATAACCGGATTATAAGGGTTTGGCTCAAATGGGCCGTAAGGCGATTTGCTTCGCTGAATAACTTCCCTGTGCTCATAACCAGTACCTCCTTCGGCTGACATCAGGTAGTAATAATCGTTAATTTTATACATGTGAGGACCTTCAGGTGATGAGCCACCTAAGCCCGATGCTACTAATTGTAAGGGTTTGATAAATTTTTTCTCAATTGGGTCAAAAGTACCAACCATAAAACTGCCGTTGTTATCTGGGCTAATCCAATACATACTATCGTTGGCAAACAGAATTGAAGGATCGACATTCCAATTACCCACCCAAACAGGATCGGACCAAGGACCGGCAGGGTTGGTTGCAGTTACATAAAATGCACCTTGTGATCCGCGGCCACCATAATTGGTACAGGTAACATAAAAGGTTCCATTATTGTAACGAATTGCAGGTGCATAATTTCCTCCTGATGAACCCGCACCTTCTAGGGGGCAATTTGTTTTACTGTCTAATGCATGTCCAATTTGTTTCCAATGCACCAAATCCTTACTATGATAAATTGGTATACCAGGGAAAAATTCAAAAGTGGAGGTAACGAGGTAAAAATCGTCTCCAACCCTACAAATGCTAGGGTCAGGATTCATTCCAGTTAATATAGGGTTATTAAAAGTTGTTTCACTTTTTGTGACACATCCTTGTAAAACCATAAAAAAAGTCAGCAATGCAATAATTCTTAATACCATAAATCTAATTTTTCAATTTTTCAGCAAAATATTTTCTTTAAAAAAGCATCATAAAGGAGCCATTTATCTGATTATAGTAAAACCTTTGGTTGAAACACCCTGATTGTTTTTTACTGAAATGAAATAAAATCCACCTGAAAGAGATGAAATATCGATATTGATTGGCGAATGCCCATCGTAATTTGTAACGGAAGTTTTGATTTGTCTCCCCATCTGATCCAATAAAGTTATTTGAGTTTGTTCAGCAACATTTGAGTTCGTGCTAACAAACAGAACATCGGAAGCAGGAATGGGGTATATTTTTATATCATTAATGTTCGTTTTATAATCATTAACACCAACTGTTCCCTCAGATGGAATTAAAATAGCCGTGGTAGAAAGAGCTGGAACAGTAATGGTGAACAAATTTGAATTAACATCAACCGCCTTTTCTTTTAATGCATTATTGGTGTGCGACTTAAAACTTTCACCTTTAGGCAACGAAGCTAATTGCAATACCTTGTATAATCCATCATCAACAGAAAAATCGTTAAGGTTAACAGTAATATTTCGCTCCTTGTCCATATCCTTATTAACAATAATTACTGTAATTGAGTCGGATGTTTCGTTAACTGTTGTATAAGCTGATACAATATTTTCAAGTGAAGAAGTACTTGAAACACTATAGTTTTGAGCATGCCTACTGAATAGATGTAGGGTTTCCCACATGCCATCCATCCACGACCATGGTGTAAAGTATTCAACTCCATTGTTGGCAAAGGTACCAAGGTGAGAAGCATAGATTACGGAAGCAAGATTAGGCTTATCAGGGCCAGGACTCCACTCACTAAGGCCAAGTGTTATTCCATGGTTCTCATCATAATGTTTTATCAGCCAATCGTTAATGCGTTGGAAAATGTATTCTTTTTTTGAAGAAGTATCCCAACCATCATTTATTGTGTTCAAACCATTTGCTCCAGGATAATTATAATCCTTATCGTAGAAAATCCGGTGGTTTTGGAGGGCATCAGCATCGGTTGGTGCGTATGGGTAATGATGAATATCAAATACATCAAGCACCCTGATACCCGACTTTTTTTCCTCATCGGCACACCGCTTAATGAAATATTCGAACCAGCAATAATACTTTCCATCAATCTTGATGCTCTCTTCTCCCCATTTATACCATTGCCATTCGCTGGTAGTAACCGGGCCACAAATCTTTATTTCGGGGAATAGTGCACGGGCTTTTTTGGCTATTTCAATATAGCTATCCATAAATTCAGTCGCAGGCAACAAGCCATCGGTCATTACATCATCATGTGTTCCGTTCCATACATCTGCCTCATTATCCATACTCCAATAAAGGAATTGGTTCTTGTTTAAACCAATACCGTCAGCACCAAACCAGTGATTCAGAATTTCAACTGTTGAATCAGCAGGCCATTCTTCGGTATACAAGTCTATATCACCTTCGACTAAAGCATGTCCTCCTGGATCATCCTCATTAACAACACCACCTCCAGCTAAATTCTGTCCAGTACCTTGCCACCAATTGGAATTATTATATTCCCAGTCGTTAAAATTATAGTCTTTGCTTGAAGCAACTCTCCCTAACAATTGGAAAGCCCACATCACCTGCATGTCGGGATGATCGTTTGCAATTTGCTGAGATGTTGCATCCCAATTATTCTCATATACGTTGTTATACCAGTCGGGATGGCTCGAAATTTTCTTCCTCCAATTGTATTTGGTCGCATTGTTACCACCACACATTCGTGCCATACGTAAACCGGCATCTTTATAAAATTGAGCTGGTTTATCAAAGGTATTGTTCCGCCCGTAAATGTATGGCGATACTGCTCGTTTGCCTTGAGTGGTATTAATGGTGATGGTTACGTCTTGAGCATTTGTGTTAATTATCCCTAAAGAGAACAATATCAGAAATATAACGCTATTTTTATTCAATCCCATTTTATTCAATTATTACTTTTTTGCTTATTGTTTGTGTGCCGAATTTGACTTTAACAAGGTATGCACCTCTTTGAAGTGTAGAAATATTGATAGTTTCAGGGGTTAAGTCAGAGCTTTTTTTCTGAATGATGGTTTTCCCGTCAACAGTTAGTAGCTGGATTTCACCCTCACCAATGTTTGTTCCAAAATCAATATTGATAAATTGTTTAGCCGGATTGGGATAGATATTTATCTCACTCAGGCTTTGGCTTGATATGCCTGTTTTATCTATCCATTCAAATTCATACCAGTTCAAGTTGGTGCCTTCCGAATTGAAAAGTAGTTTCATCACGTGTTGCCCTTCGGTTAGCTCCAATTCAGCGGTATAGCTATCGTAAACTTGCCAGTCGGCTGTTTTTGGGAAGGTGATTTTCTTCAAGAAAACATCATTGATGTACACATCGAAATTACCTGCATATCCAGCGTGCCTGATGGTGAAGTTGTAAAAACCCGAAACAGAAATGTCGAGGCTATACGTTAACCAGTTGCCTATACCGACATATCCAACATTTTCTCCCCCTCCAACATCTCCTGTAGTTTCATTCTGAGTTCCGGACTTTTCAAGATAATCTTCAGCTTCAATCCTGAAATTTTTCCTTATGCCATTTTGGGTAACCTTTATTGAATCGGTTAATACGTCCTGACTGTACACATAAATCGTTCCTGACCTTTCGGCTTCTGTTGGATTGTCGAAGTTGCTGTTAATATTCACAGTTGCATTCCCATTCCCTTCGGTTTGTGAAATCGTAATCCAATCCACATTTATTGTCAATTTCCAATGAGTATTTCCCTCTAACAACACAGACACAGCGTCAGCTTTTTTATTGGTAAGGTTGATGTTGTTTTTTGAAATCGAGAAAAATAGGGGCATTGAATTGGTGAAGTTCTTTTGGTATTCGGCAATAAGTGCACCTGTAAGAAAAACCAAACCGGAATTATACCCAATAGCCACCTCATTTGTTGAATAACTGCAAACCTGATCGAGATATGATTTTGCTAAAGTATTAGATGGATAGGCATTCGCACCACAGTCGGCACCATCGCCCGAGGCAGCACCACCCACCAACATTCCTGGCACAGGATCGACAACACCATCGGCTACCGAAATACGATGATGGGGGTTAATTGGACTTTTGCTCCCAAAACCGGTAACAAAACAATAGGTAGTAGCATTTTTGCCAAGCAGATAATCGAGTGTAAACAACCCGGCATTGAAGTAGCTGGCATCACCTGTAAGCCTGAAAGCCTGCATAAACATCATGCCCCAGTTTGCGAAAGCATTGTTTCCTCCCCAATAATAAAAGTCGCCTGGAATACGGTAAGGCGAAGTAGAAATATTATTTTTTATTCCTGAAACAGCCGAATTAAATTTGCTCTTTATCAAATCAAGGTTAGCAACTTCAGTAAGTGAGTCTTTGTTAACCAGCAAAGAAAGTAGCGAAAGTGAGCCTACTGTTGGATAACCCGGCACGCCAAACGAAATGTCGAAATTGATTTCATTATAATAGGCTTCGTCTTTTGTGGTAATGTAGAGTTCGGTGGCACACCATGTAAATTCATCGTCAAAACCCGTATCGGCGTAATCGCCTGTGTTCACACCCGGATATCCACCCGAAGCAGAGGGGTTTTTAAATGCCACATTTGGGTTGTTCTTTGCCCATTGCCATGCTTTTATGGCCATGTTTAAAGCTGAATCGGCCAACTCGGGGTTGAACTTTTTGAAAACACGAGAAGTTATAGCCATTACCGCAGCAAAATCGAGCGAAGCAGCAGTGCTTTTTGCACATACATAGCGGGTTGATTTTACATTCGAAGGCATGTCGAACCCGCTGAAGTTAGCCTCAGTGGTTTTGTTGTAAATACCGCCATCTTCGTCTTGCATGGTCATCATCCAACGGATATTGTAAAGGGCTTCATCCAAAATATCTGGAATGTTGTTTTTGCTTTCAGGAATATTCAGTCCAAGCGAGTCGTAAAGTTCTGGATACGTTTCGTAAGCCGAAAGTAAGGTGAATACAGGAATTGCCGAACTAATAATATACTTGTTGTAATCTCCGGCATCGTACCAACCACCAGGAGTGGAAATCTTTGTTCCGGCAGGCCGTTTAGTAGTTGCGGCCGATGGCAACACCACAACTTCTGTATCGGGGTGGCCGGCTTCGCGTGCCCATACTCCGCCAAACTCGCTAACAATGGGCATTGAGGCCCGGTTGAAATAGTAATATTTTAAGGTTGCTTTTGCCAGGTTTGTCAATACATCCTTCGAAACTTCAAAAGGAAATGATTTGCCTTGTCCATCGATTACCAGCACATAATTGCCCGGTTCAGTCATCAGAGTAAAATCGGCTATACGCACATTTTCATCTGATGCCGAATAGTATTTCGATGGCAAAAGTTCTCCCTTGAATACAATTTCAGACAAGTCGGCGTTCATTACTTTAAAACTGTCTATTTTTGCATTTACAACTACTGCTAGCTTTACCGAGTTTGGCAGATATCCCAACTGGTTCAACCTTATGTCGGTGCTTAATTCTTGAGCAATCGAACAAAAAGAAACAAGCAATAAAATAGCTATAAATACTAATCTTTTGAAACTCATAAGTTATTATTTTTCAGTATTTACAGTTTGATAAGGTTTAAAAAGTAAACATCGTTTTCGCGAATATCCAATTCTTTTGAAAAAGTGTTTCCTGAACCAACTTTAACAATCTCTGTAGCAACAGGAGAACCGTTGTTCATATTTTTAAGCTTTTCAACCTGAAGTTTTGTTAACTGGTTTGGGCGGCCAAAATCATAATAGTTGGTATAAACATCGTTGCAACGGTATCCAACTTTATATATTTCTAAAGCATAGTTCCCTTCAGGTACATCAGCGATAGCGATTTTCAGTTTACCTTTCGATTTTGAAGGCAAATCGCGTATGTAGTATTCCTGATTGTTAACGGAATCGCCGGGATGGGTATGGGTAAAATCCCATGCTAACACTTGTATATTGCCATCTTCGTCTTTACTAGCCCATGACATTTTATCATTATTAACAAGTTCTGTTTTTCCTAACTGGTTTAAAAACTGGTATGCATAAAATACGGGTTTGTTAATTCCTTGAGTATTCA
>JAQIBQ010000472.1 GCA_027859005.1 Prolixibacteraceae bacterium
CAATTATACACCAATAACTATTAATAAGCAAAAAATTATCTTGTTTTTGTATAAAACTACCTAAAAACAATATTGTTGCACATTAATAAAGGTTTAATTTTCATAAACCAACACAGCTAATAATTGTTACAGTTCACAAAATAATTAAATTTGCAAACTTTATAACTTTAACAAAATAAAGAATAATGAGTATTTCAATAAATAAGATGGTTACACTAAGCTATACGCTTAGAGAAAGTGGAGTTGACGGAGAAGTTATTGAGCAAACACCTGAAGAAAACCCTTTAAAATTTGTTTTCGGCATAGGATCAATGTTACCAATGTTTGAGTCGAATTTAGCAGGAATGAACGAGAACGATGATTTTCAAATGCAATTGGCAGCAAAAGATGCTTACGGTGAAATTGATGAAAATGCTGTAGTTGAGCTTTCTAAAGATATTTTTATTGTCGATGGTGTTTTCGATGAAGAGAGATTCCAAGTTGGCAGCCAAGTTCCAATGCAAACCTCAAACGGTCAACGTTTAAACGGAAATGTAATTAAAGTTGATGAAGCAACAATTACAATGGATTTCAACCATCCATTGGCTGGAACTGATTTACATTTTACTGGTAAAATTATTGAAGTTCGTGATGCAACAGAGGAAGAATTAGCACCATCAATGGGTTGCGGTTGTGGTTCTGGTGGATGTGGTGATGGCGAAGAAGAAGGAAGTTGCTGTTCATCCGAATCTTCAGAAGGCGGTAGCTGCGAATCAGGTTGTGGATGCTAAACCTTAAAACCAGCTATGAACACTTTTGGACAAATATTTAAATTAACCACTTTTGGTGAATCACATGGTGCTGGTATTGGCGGTATAATCGACGGATGTCCTGCTGGACTTCCTATCGATTTAGCTATAGTGCAAGCCGACTTAGATCGTCGTAAACCGGGTCAATCTCACATTACAACGCAAAGAGATGAAACAGACACACTTCAAATTTACTCTGGTATTTTTGAAGGACAGACAACGGGTACACCAATTGGTTTTTTTATTAAAAATAAAGATCAGCATTCAAACGATTATAATAACCTGAAAGATGTTTTCAGACCTTCGCATGCCGATTTCACCTACATTCAAAAGTATGGTGTACGTGACCATCGTGGAGGAGGCCGTTCATCGGCTCGCGAAACCATTGCACGTGTTGCTGGTGGAGCTATCGCGAAACAACTATTAGGTCAATTAAATATTACAGTGCAAGCTTATGTCCACAGTGTAGGAACAATTCAATTGGAAAAACCATATACAGAATTGGACCTGTCTAAAACTGAAGACAATATTGTTCGTTGTCCCGATGCTGAAACGGCAACTAAAATGATTGCCAGAATTGAAGAAGCTGGTAAAGATCACGATACAGTTGGTGGAACAATTTCTTGTGTTATTAAAGGAGTTCCTGCTGGTTGGGGCGTACCTGTTTTCAACAAACTACATGCCGACTTAGGTTTTGCAATGTTGGGAATAAACGCTGTTAAAGGCTTTGAATACGGTTCAGGTTTCGAAGGAACTAAATTAAGTGGTAGTGAACACAACGATGTTTTTGTTAATGAAAACGGAAAAGTAAAAACGATCACAAATAATTCAGGTGGAATTCAAGGTGGAATTTCAAATGGTCAGGATATCTATCTAAAAGTTGCTTTCAAACCAATTGCAACTTTGTTGAAAGAACAAAAGACCATTGATATTGATTTAAATGAAACCACCATTAACCCAAAAGGACGACATGATCCTTGTGTGTTACCCCGAGCTGTTCCCATTGTCGAAAGCATGGCAGCACTTGTATTAGCCGATCATTTGTTAATGAGTAAATTATCAAAATTATAATTTAAATCCCAGTCTACCCGACTGGGATTTTTTTTTATTAAATGTCAAGCTTTGCATTTCAGTTTTTTGGATAAAGGTTTCGGAAAGTAGTAGCCGTATCATTTATTGTGTCAAAAATGAAGAAAAAAAAGTTTCGGTGCTCGGTACCTTGATTTTTGTAGTTTTGTTCAGGTTTTTGTCGGAAATAATATGGTTAAACACAAGATATTATTCGATAGTAATTTATTCATTCAACATAGAATCTCGCATCTGGGTACTTGATACTCACTTCTTGATACTCACTTCTTGATACTCGCATCTAGATACTAAATAATCACCATTCATTGTCAATTTATAATTCACAATTATCAATTACAAAGAAGCTGCTCCCCTTCTGTTGCTGCAACTACAGCCGCTCCACAGCTATCACTCCATACATTCACGGCGGTTCTGCACATATCTAGCGGACGATCAACAACCAGAATTAGTCCAATTGCTTCTTCGGGTAATCCAATAGCTTTTAAAATAATAACAATAGCTACTAAGCTCGCCGATGGTATTCCTGCTACGCCAATTGACGTTAATAAGGCAATTATCACTATTGAAAGTTGCATCCCAAAACTTATATCAATTCCATAGGCTTGCGCAATAAACATGGCAGCCACGCACTCGTACAGAGCTGTTCCATCCATGTTGATTGTAGCACCTAATGGCAACACAAAACTTGAAACCTTTTTGGGAACACCTGCCCTTGTTACGCCATCAATAGTTTCGGGTAATGTTGCTGACGATGAACTGGTAGAAAAAGCAGTAAGCAATGCTTTGGACATTATTTTGAAATAAACCAGTGGCTTTACTTTTCCGACACCATACAAAATAAGCGAAGTAGAAATAAACAGATGAATAAACAAAGCAAACAAAACAATAGCTGCAAAATGCAATAGAGGAACCAACGAATCGAACCCAGTTTCACTTACAGTCTTTGAGACCAAACCCAAAACCCCAAGCGGAGCAATCTTCATAACCAAGTTGGTTATATCAAGCATTATGTCGTATACACCGTTCCAAAAACCCAACTGAATTTCTTTATTCTTTACCGTTAAACGTCGGATAAAATAGCCAAACAATAAACTAAATGTGATTAATCCCAACATTTGCCCATCGCTGGCCGCCTTAAATATGTTGGGTGGTACCATTCGCAAGAAAATCTTATAGATTTCATTTGAATCTTTTCCACTAATAGAACTCAACTGATCAGAAGTTAATGGTGTTAATGCTAACAAATCTTTGGCTGGAATTCCATCAACAATTCCAGGTTTAAAAATATTAACGAGTATTAATCCAGTAAGTATTGCAATAAAACTAGTTGTGAGGTAGTAAAGAATTGTCTTCCCTCCCATTCGAGCAAATCCTTTTTCGGAACCAATATTTGATACACCGGTAATAATTGCAGCAACAATTAAAGGAACAACAATCATTTTTAAGGCATTTAAAAATAAATTACCAAAGAAATCGAAGACACCTGTTAAATCAAATATACCATCTGAACCGAAGTATATTCCCATAGGGATTGACAAAACTAATGCTATTAATATTTGCCAATGCAACGCTATTTTTTTCATCCTTTACTATTTTTTACCGTTATGAACCCTCTTTAAAAAACCATTTTTATACATGTATCATTTGATTCTATAATAGATATTCATTCCAACTATGGATTTTAAAAATTACTTTTCGTTCTGCTATATTAAGTAAAAATCACAAAACATCACAGATGCAATCTGTTCTATTACTTGAAGAATAAATATTCTTAAACAAAAATTATGAGTCTTTCAGCTTTTAAATATAAATTTTTATTTATTTTCGAACTTTAAATATGGGTGTATGAGGCAACTTAAAATTACAAAGCAGGTTACTAACAGGGAAACTTTATCTCTTGACAAGTATTTACATGAGATAGGTAAAGTAGATCTTTTAACTCCTGATAAAGAAGTAGAATTAGCCAAACGAATAAAGAAAGGCGATAGAGAGGCTTTTGAGCAACTCATTAATTCAAATCTTCGGTTTGTTGTTTCTGTTGCTAAACAATATCAAAATCAAGGCCTTACCCTACCCGACTTAATAAATGAAGGCAACCTGGGTCTCATAAAAGCTGCCCAACGTTTCGACGAAACCAGAGGATTTAAATTTATATCCTACGCCGTTTGGTGGATTCGTCAATCAATATTGCAAGCACTTGCAGAACAAGCCCGAATTGTACGTTTACCTTTAAATAAAATTGGTTCAATCAATAAAATCAATAAAGCTTTTAACAAGCTAGAACAAGAATATCAACGCGAACCAACAGCAAAAGAGTTGTCTGAAATATTAGAATTAACCCCTGAAGTAATTGAAGAGGCCATGAAATCATCTGGTCATCACTTATCAATGGACGCACCAATGCACGATGATGACGGCAATAACATGTACGATGTTTTGTTGAACATGGATACACCAAGTCCTGACCGTGGATTGTTAAACAATTCTTTACAAAAAGAAATAGAACGCTCATTGGCGACTTTAGGTGAACGTGAGAGTGAAATTATACGTTATTATTTTGGTTTGAACGGCACACGACCACATACACTTGAAGAAATTGGAGAAGTTTTTGGTCTAACGCGTGAAAGAGTTCGACAAATAAAAGAGAAGGCCATTAAAAAGCTGAAAAATAACTACCGAAATAAACTATTGAAAAGTTATCTGGGTGAATAAAATAAGAACTCCGCAATGCGGAGTTCTTTTATTTTTAGGAAATCGGTAAAAAGCAGTATTTTTAAACTCTATTACATTAAACAAAATGAAACGAATTATAGCACCATCAATATTAGCCGCCAATTTTTTAGAGCTGGGTAAAGAAATTGAAATGATTAACCAAAGCAATGCGGAGTGGATTCACTACGATGTAATGGATGGTGTTTTTGTTCCTAATATATCATTTGGTCTTCCAGTATTAGAGCAAATAAATACCATCGCCAAAAAGCCGTTGGATGTGCACCTCATGATTACTGACCCAACCCCATACATCATCCCTTTCAAAGAAGCAGGTGCTTCAATTATAACCGTGCATTACGAAACTTGCGTGCATTTAAATCGTACCATTAACTTGATCAAAGAACAAGGAATTATGGCTAGTGTTTGTTTAAATCCACATACACCTGTTGATTTATTAGATGAAATACTTCCAGAATTAGACATGGTGCTTTTAATGTCTGTTAACCCAGGCTATGGAGGACAAACTTTTATAGAATCAACCTACAAAAAAGTTAAAAAACTTCGTAGAATGATCGATAGCAGAGGCTTAAAAACGCTAATAGAGGTTGATGGTGGCGTAAACCATAATACTGGAAAGAAGCTTTTTGAGGCTGGAGTAAATGTTTTAGTTTCGGGTAGTTATCTATTCAAATCGTCGGATCCAAAACAAACAATTTCAGATTTATTATCTGTTTAAATCATGTTGAGAACTCTTCTTGTTTAAAAATCAATTAATTAGTACTTTTAGCGTTGTATTTATTTAGGAGGAACGAACGATGAAAAGAGAAAATATATACAATAATATTGACGAAGTTTTAAATAATATTCCGGACAATTATAAGATCATGGAAGAAACCATAGATCTTGATGTTCAAAAAGACTTTTTTGAATCGACCAAAAATCTTGAGATTGATCCTCAAAACGATAAAATTGAGAAGCTAATTGAGCAAATCAATCACCCAAATGAAAATATTGATACAATTAAAGTCGCTTTACAAAAGCTTGCTTTAATCGATTCTGTTGAGGCATATCGGGCTATTGAAAAATACAATGAACTGCCCAATGAATTAATAAAAGATTGGTCCTTACTTTCATTGCAACAAAGTAAAATGGTAATGCAAAGCTCACTCCTTGACGAACAACAAGTATTTATTTCGACCGGTCTAGGAGGTAAAAACAACAACCTAAGATACTATCTTATATTCCCTTATAACAATACAAAACACATAAATAAAACACAAAGTTCCTCGTTAAAATCTGAGTTATTATTTTTCATTGAAAAAAATTGTGGTGAAGTTGAAGAAATTGATTTTTTAGATTCATTCGCTTCAGCAATGGTTTTATTACCTATCAAAACGCCAATTCCACAATTGATAAAAGACATTCTTAAAGAATGCAATCAATTAGGAAATTTCCTAACCGACAATGTAATGATTACCAATATGAAAAAATTTAACACAGAAGAGGTTATTCAAATTTTAGAACAATATGACCAAAAACAAAGTTAACCTAGCTCTTCAAGTACTACCACAATCAGACACTAAACACCCGTATGCAATTGTAGATAAAGCTATCGAAGTTATACAAAATTCGGGCCTACCCTACACCGTTTGTCCATTCGAAACAGTTATAGAAGGCACATGGGACGAAGTAATGAAAGTTGTTGAGAATGTACACGAAGCCTGTTACCAGAATGAAACCTCTAAAATGATGACTTACATTAAAATACAAACCAACAAAGAAAACGATGTTACCATTAACGATAAAATGGAGAAATACAGCTAATTTCAACTACTTTAAATTTTATTCAATTTATTTGGAAAATAAGTTTGGAAGTAAAAGTTGAATTATTATATTTGCAGCGCTGAAATGCAAAGGACCTGTAGCATAATTGGATAGTGCACCTGACTACGGATCAGGAGGTTAGGGGTTCGAGTCCCTTCAGGTTCACTCAGTTAGAGACCATCAATACGATGGTCTCTTTTTTTTGCTGTACATCCTGTTCATTTCTTTTTTGATTTTCAATTTATCAAATCGGCAATTTAACTTACTTTTGAGCACATGGTTACTGAAATTACTATTCAAGAAGCTTTCGAACTCAAACTACCTATTATCGACGTCAGGTCTCCTGGCGAATTCGAAAAAGGTCATATACCCAATGCAACAAATATTTGCTTATTCAATAACGACGAACGTGCACACGTAGGAACAGTTTACAAACAGCAATCAAAAGAAGAAGCGATAGAACTTGGCTATACCTATGTTAATCCAAAGCTTAAATATTTCATCGATCAAGCAAATACAGTTGCACCAAAAGGCAATGTTATTGTACATTGTTGGCGTGGAGGAATGCGAAGTCGATCATTTGCACAACACATTTCAGATAATGGCATATCCAATGTCAAAGTAATTGTTGGCGGCTACAAAGCCTATCGTAATTACCTCCTCAAATCATTTGAACATCCTTTTCAGTTAAAAATACTAGGCGGCTATACAGGTAGTGGTAAAACATACATCCTAAAAGAACTAAGTAAATTAAACAAGCAAGTAATCGATCTCGAAGGAATTGCCAATCACAAAGGTTCGGCATTTGGAAACATTGGTGAAGATAAACAGCCAACCGTTGAACAGATTGAAAATAACTTATTTGAAAAGTGGCAAACGTTGGATTACAATCAACCCATTTGGCTCGAAGATGAAAGTCATAATATTGGTGGAGTTAAAATCCCAATGCCTCTTTTTAATCAAATGAGAAGTACTAATTTATTTTTTATCGACATACCCAAAGAAGAAAGAGCAAAACACTTAGTAACAGAATATACAAATTGTGGAAGCAACATACTAAAAGAATCAGTTTTAAAAATATCAAGACGATAAGGTGGCTTAAATGTGAAAAATGCCATTGCTTTTTTAGACCAAAAAAATTATTACGAAGTTGCATTAATTGCATTACACTACTACGACAAAAGCTATTTAAAAGGAATGCGAATGCGTATCAATGAAGGTGTAGTAAGAATACCCCTAGAAACAACCAACCATGCTGCAAATGCAATATTAATTGAAGAAATCAATACGAACTATGAAAGAAATAAAGTTAACTAAATATAGTCATGGAGCTGGGTGTGGATGCAAAATTTCACCAAAAGTATTAAGCACAATCCTACAATCGAACCTCACTCCCACTATCGACCCAAAATTATTGGTTGGAAATGAAAGCAGTGACGATGCCGCAGTGTACGACCTAGGTGATGGTACTGCCTTAATCAGTACCACCGATTTTTTCATGCCAATTGTTGACGACCCCTTCACCTTTGGAAAAATAGCTGCAACCAATGCAATAAGCGATGTATATGCCATGGGTGGCACACCCTTAATGGCAATTGCAATTTTAGGCTGGCCAATTAATAAACTTTCTCCCGAAATAGCTCAACAAGTCTTAGAAGGCGGACGTGCAAGCTGCAAAGAAGCTGGAATTATCTTGGCAGGTGGCCACAGTATTGATAGCCCTGAACCCATTTTTGGCTTAGCTGTCACTGGAAGAGTTGAATTGAATAACTTGAAACAAAACAATACAGCTACAGAAGGATGCCAACTCTTTTTAACGAAACCAATTGGAGTTGGAATATTGACTACAGCTCAGAAGCAAGGTAAACTACAACCTGAGCACGAAAATATTGCTCCCGATTCAATGTCCAAATTAAATTCAATTGGTGCTGAATTATCAAAAATTGAAGGAGTTAAAGCAATGACTGACGTGACCGGTTTTGGACTATTAGGTCACTTAGTTGAGATGTGCCAAGGAAGCAATTTATCGGCAGAAATTGTATTGGACAAAATTCCTCTTTTCGATGCAGTTGAAGATTACATTCAACAGGGTTGTATCCCAGGAGGAACCTATCGTAACTGGGACAGCTACGGACAACATATCGAATTAAAAGCAGAAAGTAACAAAACAATTCTTTGCGATCCACAAACCAGTGGAGGTTTGCTTATTGCCGTAGAAAATGAAGCATGCAGTAGTGTTGAAAAACTATTAACGAAGGCAAAACTTTCTTCCACTCAAATTGGAACTTTGACCAAGCAAAACGATAGTTTGATAAAAGTGGTGTAATATGATTCCAGCAAAAAACGAAACGAACCTTGAGTTATTAGAAAAAGCATTTCATTCAGTTAAAGTACCCGAAGGAATGCAATATCAACTACCACCCAACACTTTTAGAATGCTAAAGGGTGAATTTCTTGATTACAAAGTAAGAAAGGAGTTAAGTACTAAATTTTATATCTCAAAAAACTTCTCAAATCCTCAGGGAACTGTGCAAGGTGGAATTATTGCTGCTTGCTTCGACGATACTTTCGGACCACTTGGTGTTGTAAATTCACGCAAACCAATCCTAACAATCGATATGAACATACAATACATTCGGTCTATTCCTTTAGAAGAAGAATTCTACATTTTAACCGAAGTTATTTCAGCTTCAAGATCAACCCTATTCTTAGAAGCAAAAGCCTATAATACGAGAGGAAAACTTCTGGCAAAAGCATCTTCAAATCAGCTAATCCTTCAATAGATCAAACTGTTTATAAACACCTTATAACTTTCTAATTCATAGTTTCTATACTAGTTCAAATTTTGATAATTTCAGCTTTAACTAACTAGCCTTAAATCATGAAGAACATTCCTATCATTACCAAAAGCGGATAATCGCTCGCCATTGCATTTGGAAAAGCCTTAACTGGCTTATATGAAAAAGGCATTTGATTTAAGACACAATACGAAAAAGCTCATCAAACAACTATTTATTCAATATAGATAACACTATACGATTGTCGTGCCTTAATAATATTTAGAATTGTTTTTGTGTTAACAAATACTTATTCACAATAAACTGTAGATAAAATAAAAAAAAGTGTAGGTTGAAAAGAGTTATCTTTGTGCCTTCAAAATCTGATAATTTTAAATAAAAAAATATATGAAACGTGATGCATTAGTATTCGACATTATTTCAAAAGAACACCACCGTCAGATGACCGGTATTGAGTTGATTGCTTCTGAAAACTTTGTTAGTGAGCAGGTAATGGAAGCAATGGGTTCAGTTATGACCAATAAGTACGCCGAAGGCTATCCTGGTCATCGTTATTACGGAGGTTGTCAGTTTGTAGATATGACCGAGCAATTAGCAATCGATCGTATCAGAAAAGTTTACGGTGCCGAATATGCGAATGTACAACCACACAGTGGTGCACAAGCAAATGCAGCAGTTTTGAGCGTTGTTCTTAAACCAGGCGATAAATTCATGGGCTTAGACCTATCACACGGTGGTCACTTGTCTCACGGCTCTCCTGTAAATTCTTCAGGTTTATTATACCAACCAATTGCATACAAAGTAACCGAAGAAGACGGAAGAGTTGACTACGATGAAATGGAAGAATTGGCAATTAAAGAACAACCTAAATTAATTATTGGTGGTGCATCGGCTTATTCTCGTGATTGGGATTATGCACGTATGCGTGCAATTGCCGATAAAGTTGGCGCTCTATTTATGGTTGACATGGCTCATCCTGCAGGACTAATTGCTGCCGATTTACTTGAAAATCCGGTAAAATATGCGCACATCGTTACATCAACAACCCACAAAACCTTACGTGGCCCTCGTGGAGGAATTATTCTAATGGGAAAAGATTTTGAAAATCCTTGGGGAAAAGCAACTAAAAAAGGAGTTATCAGAAAGATGTCTTCCTTATTAGATTCTTCAGTGTTCCCAGGACAACAAGGTGGCCCACTAGAACACGTAATTGCCGCAAAAGCCGTTGCTTTTGGTGAAGCACTAGATCCTTCTTTTAAAATTTATCAAGAACAAGTACAAAAAAATG
>JAQIBQ010000484.1 GCA_027859005.1 Prolixibacteraceae bacterium
GTTCAAAAGTATATATTATTTTAATTCCGCCAAATCAAAAGAGGGGGTAAGGGGCATTAAAAGCAACAAAAATAACTTTCAATAACATTGTAGGTGGGGTAAAAAGTATAAAAAAGATAAAAAAAGCACTAAAAACACAAATAAATGGGGGTGAAGGTCCTAAAAGAAGCAAACGTGTATGTTTTATTTCATTTGAACCCAAAATTTGTCTTCAAAATATTTTTTTTGCATTTAAATAAAAAAATGTGGCTTATTAACATTAAATAAATGTCGAAATGATAGTTAATAGGATTTATTGCTGACAATATGATATTATTGGAGAATGTACATTGTTGACATTTCTTTTCTTTTTTTATCTTTAAAGCATACAATTAACCAACTGAAGATATTTAATCATGATTTGGAACGAACACATCGAATGTGCTTCTAGGGAGAAGATGAGTGACATTCAAACCGACCGTTTAGTTAAAACGGTTAATCGTATTTACCACAACATACCTTACTACAGAAGAAAAATGCAGGAGATCAATTTAACTCCTGAAGATATTAAATCAATAGACGACCTTTCGAAACTGCCTTTTACAACCAAGCAGGATCTGCGTGACAGTTATCCTTTTGGTTCGTTCTGTGCGCCAATGAGTGACGTTGTAAGGGTACATGCATCGTCTGGGACTACCGGGCGCCCAACAGTAGTTGGATATACACGTAACGATATTGCCATGTGGAGCGAGAATGTTACTCGTGCGCTATGTATGGCTGGAGTTCATCAAAACGATTTTGTACAAGTAGCATATGGCTATGGCCTTTTCACAGGAGGATTAGGTATTCATTATGGTACCGAGAATTTAGGCGCAACCGTAATTCCTATTTCAGGAGGCAATACAAAGAAGCAAATACAATTAATGCAAGATTTCAAATCCTCGGTAATTTGCTGTACACCATCATACGCCCTATATATTTCTGAAGTTCTAAAAGAAATGAATATCAACCCTGAGGACTTAAACTTAAGGGTTGGAATATTCGGTGCTGAACCATGGACGGAAAGTATGCGAAAGGAAATAGAAGAGAAGCTTAAAATAAAAGCAATCGACATTTATGGCTTAAGTGAGATTGTTGGTCCTGGAGTTTCTTGCGAATGCGAATACCAAGCAGGGATGCACATTAATGAAGATCATTTCATCCCAGAAATTATTCACCCCGAAACCTTGCAGCCGATGCCTCATGGAGAGGTTGGAGAGCTTGTCTTTTCTACAGTAAGCAAATAAGGAATTCCACTTCTCCGATACAGAACTCGTGACCTTACCCGTTTAATCTATGATAAATGCGAATGTGGAAGAACATTGGTGCGAATGGAAAAATGCAAGGGGCGTAGCGATGATATGTTAATAATTAGGGGAGTTAATGTATTCCCATCGCAAATTGAAAGCGTATTGCTTGAAATGAGTGAAACTGAACCACACTATTTATTAATTGTAGAGCGACATGGAAATCTCGATACCTTAACGGTTCAAGTCGAAGTTCAAGAACAGTTCTTCTCAGATGAAGTTAAGGTGCTGCAAATGCTTTCTAAAAAAATCAAAGCGAATATAGAAAGCACTTTAGGAATTTCTGTTACAGTTCAACTTGTGGAACCAAAATCAATAGAGAGAACTGCGGGGAAGGCAAAAAGAGTAATTGACAAGCGTATTCTCTAAAAATCCAATTCGTAAATTTGAAGATGATAATTCTACCTACTTGGGTGATTTTCATTTTCCCCTATATATATTGTATAAACGACTAAATTTCACATCATGATAATTAAACAACTTTCAGTATTTCTTGAAAACAAAACAGGACGTTTAAGCGAGGTTTCTTCTATTCTTGGAGATGCTGGGATTAATATGACTGCATTTAGCATAGCCGATACCAGCGATTTTGGAATCTTAAGAGTTATTGTTTCTGAACCCGAAAAAGCGATGAAAATTCTAAAGAAAAACGACTTCTCAGTTAATCTCACCGATGTTGTTTGTTTAATTTGCCCAAATGAATCAGGTGCACTAGCCAGAGCTTTAAAAATATTAAAAGAAGAGGAAGTACAAATTGAATACATGTATGCTTTCTCTATTGACAAAGCAGCGAATATCATTTTAAGAACTGCTGATACCAACGACTGTATAGAAAAGCTACAGAAACATGAATTGGAGTTAATGAAAGCAAGTGAACTGTATAAATTATAAACGATACAAAGCCGAGACAAATGTTTCGGCTTTTTTATCACATTTCATCTTTCCTACTTACATTTTTATCAAAAAAAACTATTAGCGTATTTAAAATGATTATAAAATACACAATAATCGTTTCTTTCTATTGAGATGAATATCCTATCATCCCGTTAACTATTAATTACTTAAGTCTTAGCTCAAATCGAGCAATAAGCAGTGTGTGTTTTATAATGAAACAAATAACTCTAAAAAACTTTCTATTTTTAACTTCAAACTGGCTATGGACAATAAATCACAACCAAAAACAGAAACATTATTTCCCCACCTATTTTTTTGTACATGAAGTAGATGTATGAAAAGATAAAAATCAACACAATGAAGATCGAAGAAATTATAAGCTATAAAATACCACCTCCCTTTTTATTGAACTCATTAATTTCAACCAAAAAACAACTACAGTAAAAGCATTATTTTCATTTTAACAAACATCAACAATGTCAAAACAATTATTGTTAGGAGCCGAAGCAGTAGCTCAGGGAGCAATTGATGCCGGAATATCAGGTGTTTATGCATATCCAGGTACTCCGTCAACTGAAATCACAGCTTATATTCAATTATCAGAAGAAGGGAAAGCAGGGAAGATACGCTCAACGTGGTCTGCCAATGAAAAAACAGCGTATGAAGCCGCTTTGGGAATGTCTTATGCTGGCAAACGTGCCTTAGTTTGTATGAAACATGTGGGATTGAATGTGGCTGCCGATGCATTTATAAATTCAGCAATAACAGGCGTAAACGGAGGAATGGTTGTTACTGTTGCCGACGACCCCTCTATGCACTCATCACAAAATGAACAAGACACACGTGTTTATGGTAAATTTGCGATGGTGCCTGTTTGTGAACCTGCTAATCAACAAGAATTATACAACTCAATTTTTTATGCGTTCAATTTATCAGAGGAAATTAAGCTCCCTGTTATTGTGCGAATCACTACTCGTCTCTCGCATTCAAGAAGTGGCGTACAACAAGTAGAGAAACAAACTGCTCAAAACGAATTGTCTCCAGAAGTAGATGGAAAGAAGTTCGTCTTACTTCCTGGGATTGCAAGAAAACGATACGACAACCTTGTAAATATTCAACCCAATCTCGAAAATTTCTCAGAAAAATCTCCTTTGAATAAATTAATTGAAGGAGGGAGCAATAATGTTGGCGTTATCGCATTTGGTATTGCCTATAATTACACCATGGAGGTTCGAGAGAAATACAACCTTGATTTTTCTGTTCTCAAAATTGGTCAATACCCACTTCCACGGAAAATGATCAATGATTTCTTTGACGCGAATAAACAAATTCTTATCGCAGAAGAAGGTTACCCCGTGTATGAAGAATTGATGCGTGGGTACTTCAACAACAATAAAATAAAAGGAAGACTTGATAATACATTACCTCGTACAGGTGAATTAGATGTTGATTCTATTGCAAAAGCCTTAGGCGTTGAACTTGAGGAATCAACAGCGGTTCCAAGTATTGTTGCAATGAGACCACCTGCTCTATGTAAAGGCTGCGGCCACCAAGATGTTTTTCAGGCTATGAACATGGTTTTAAACGAAACATCGAAGCACGTATTTTCAGATATAGGTTGCTACACACTTGGAGCACTTCCTCCTTATAATGCAATATCTTCGTGTGTTGATATGGGGGCCTCTGTAACAATGGCTAAGGGTGCATCTGATGCTGGATTAAGACCCGCTGTTGCGGTTATTGGCGATTCAACTTTTACTCATTCGGGTATAACTGGCTTACTCGATGCAGTTAACGACAAATCTCCTTTAACTTTAATAATTTCAGATAACGATACCACTGCTATGACAGGTGGACAGGACTCTTCAGGGACTGGGAAAATAGGCCAAATTTGCATGGGGATTGGCGTTGAAAAAGAACACATAAGAATGATTGTTCCGCTTAAAAATAACCTTGAAGAAAATGTTAAAATTATGAAAGAGGAATTTGAATACGAAGGTGTTTCTGTCATTATTGCCAACAGAGAATGCATACAAACTGCCATTAAAAAACGCAGAGTTAAATAGTCGTAGGATTTTAAAAACGAATTAAAATGCAAAAAAATATAATTATAGCAGGTGTTGGCGGACAAGGCATTCTTAGTATTGCTGCAATCATAGATTGGGCCGCTCTTGAGATGGGTTTAAACATTAAACAAGCAGAAGTTCATGGAATGAGTCAAAGAGGTGGAGCCGTTCAATCTCACCTTAGAATCTCAGATCAAGAGATATTTTCTGATCTGATTCCGTTAAATGGAGCTGACATTATAATCTCAGTTGAACCAATGGAGGCACTAAGGTATTTACCTTTTTTATCAAAAGAAGGACAAGTTGTAACTGCCACCGATGAATTCAAAAATATTGGGAACTACCCTCACTCAGAAGGGCTAATTACAGAAATAAAAAAAATAAAAAACCATGTTCTTGTCGATATCAAAACCATTACCTGCGAAATAGGAAACCACAAAGCAGGGAACATTCTAATGCTTGGTGCTTCAGCACCTTATTTGGGTATCGATGTTGAACTTTTGAAAAGAGGTATTCGCACTTTATTTGAAAGAAAAGGAGAAGAAATAGTAAACTCAAACATAAAGGCATTTGAAAAGGGAATGGAAATTTCAAGCGCAATTAAGCAATAATTAAATAATAACAAGTAAGCTATACCACAACTAACTAACTAACTAACTTTATTTTTTATGATCAGATTAAAAATTACGATTCTTTTTTCTTTGCTACTTTGTTTTGGAATACAAATAAAAGCACAGGAAGCACCCACAAAAACCAGTCTGCAATTTTATGGTTTTATTCGAAATGAATTTTTTGTTGATACTTACAAAGGTATAGATGGTGCACACGAGCAGTACTATTTGCTTCCAGTATATGTTGGGAAAGATGCCAATGGCGACGACATCAATCAACAAACAAGTGCAAACATGACGGCACTTGCTTCCCGTATGGGTGTGAATATTACTGGGCCAGAAATTTTTGGTGCAAAATCGACAGCAAATATCGAATACGACTTTGGAGGCATCGTAGCAAGTGAGCCAACTTTATTCAGAATTCGAAAAGCATATGTGGCTCTAAAATGGGAGCAAAGTAGTGTTTTAATGGGGCAAACTTGGCATCCATTTTGGTCGGGCGATATTTTCCCAACCGTAGCATCATTGAATACAGGTGCTCCTTTTCAGCCTTTTAATCGCTCGCCTCAATTGCGTTACGATTACAAAACTGGAAACTTTAAACTTACCGGTGCTGCGCTATACCAATTACAATATGTCTCTCCCGACATGATAGAAGGCAGATCTCACCAACAAACATCAACACAAGCAAAACGAAATGCAGTTTTACCTGAGTTCGTTGGAAATATTGAATTTCGCAAAGAGTCAATAGTTGTTGGCGCTGGTATTTCTCACAACCTTACCAAGCCAAAAATGAAAATCACCAATGATGCTGGGGAAGTTTATAATGCAAAAGAAACATTAACCAGCATGTCTTACATTGGATACATCCAGTACAAAAAAGACAAGCTAAAGCTTCAAGTCAAAAGTGTTTATGGTCAAAATTTGAAGCACCTTTTAATGGCTGGAGGCTATGGTATTGCTTCTAGAAATGGAGCTACCGGAATTGAAACTTACACCAACTACACCAATCTAACTGCCTATTTAAATATGGTGTATGGGAAAAAATGGCAAGTAGGCTTGCTAGCAGGTTACGGGTTGAATATGGGTACTCAAGAAGCACTAGCCGATATGGGCGGAGGTGCTGCTAAAACTACAGGTTTATTCACTAATGCACAAAACTTTTATCGTATTGCTCCACATGTTGCATTAAATGTTTCAAAACTCCGTATGGTGCTAGAGTACGAAAGAACATCAGCAAACTATGGCGTTGGTGGATTTAATCTTTCGGACGGGCTTTACAGCGAAACCCATACTGCGACAAACAACCGGGTTGTATTTATGATGATGTATTTCTTTTAAAAACAATAGATGATACTGAATTCTTGATAGTAGATAACTATTCAGTACCATCCTTTTTACAATAATTAACTAAGCAAAATCAACCAATGTCAAAAGTTTACTGGGAAAAAAATATTGAAACCCTTAACAGGAAAGAGCTTCAAAAGCTACAGGTTGAAAGACTAAAAACAACTATTAATCAAGCTGCGAATTCTGATTTTTACAAAAAACAATTTGCTGAAAATAAAATTACTGCTGAAAGTATCAATTCTATTGAGGATATTCAAAAACTCCCTTTTACAACAAAACAAGATCTAAGAGACAATTTTCCTTACGGTTTCAGGTCGGTCCAACAAAAAGAATGCATCAGATTACATTCTTCGAGCGGTACAACTGGAACCCCCACTGTTATTTTTCATAATCAACATGATATTGCATCATGGGCAAACCTAACGGCTCGCTCACTTTTTAGTGCAGGTGTTCGCGAAGAAGATGTTTTTCAAAACATTTGTGGATATGGACTTTTTACAGGAGGACTCGGTTTTCAATACGGAATAGAACGTTTGGGGGCTCTAAGCATTCCTGCAGGAGCAGGAAACAGTATTCGCCAAATTAAACTGATGCAAGACTATGGAACAACTGCGATACATGCCATTCCTAGCTATCTTGGACACCTTCATGAGGTATTCGAAAGTGAAGGACTCGATCCCAAAAAAGATACGAAGTTACGCTTGATGGTTATTGGAGCTGAACCTCATACTGAAGACACTCGCAGAAGAATAGAAGAACTCTATGGCGTTAAGGCATTTAACTCATTTGGCCTTTCAGAAATGAATGGACCAGGTGTTGCCTTTGAATGTGAATACCAAAACGGTTTACACATATGGGAAGACTCTTACATTGTTGAAATTGTTGATCCTAAAACCTTGCAACCTGTTGCAGATGGCGAAATTGGTGAATTGGTTATGACCACTCTTGATCGTCAAGCCATGCCAATTATTCGCTACAGAACTCGTGATTTAACACGCATAATACCAAGGGATTGCTCGTGCGGTAGAACACACCGTATGCTCGACCGAATTACCGGACGAAGTGACGATATGTTTATCATTAAAGGATGCAATGTTTTCCCAATGCAAATCGAAGGTGTGTTAATGAAAATCCCTGAAGTGGGTAATGAATATAGAATCAACCTTGAAACCATTAATAAAAATGATGAAGTATTAGTAGAGGTAGAGCTGCAACGAGAAGAATTCAGAGATGAATACGACGTTTTAAGTAAAATCACAAAAAAGATCACCCACGATATAAGAGATGAAATACTGGTTAAGCCAATTGTAAAACTAGTAGAACACGGAACCATTCCTAAAAGCGAGGGTAAAGCTGTACGTTTATTTGATCATAGAATAAAAAATTAAAAAAAAACATTTTTATAAACAAATTAATCTAAATCAAAAAAATCATGTTTGGAATTACAGACCCCGGAATATACATGGCTTACCTGATGGTTTTCCTGTGTTTAATATTTGCCGTAGTTTTTGGAATTGTTAATTGGAATAAAGGCAAGTTGACCGATGAAGAAACGATTGAAACAGACCTTAAGTGGGAAGAAAAAGAGGAACAAATCAAAAAAGAAATTACTTAATAGATCATTCTTTTTTGATATTTTTTAACAATAATAAACCAATATAAACCAACTATTATGAGTTCTTTTACATTAGGTCTTATCGTATTAGTATATCTAATGGTCTTAACCTATTTAGGTTTTAAAGGCTATAAACAAACTAAATCGGCCAAAGATTATTTACTTGCCGGTCGTGATATTCATCCATTTGTGATGGCCATTTCATACGGTGCTACATTTATTTCTTCTTCTGCAATTATTGGATTTGGTGGTGTTGCTGCCAACTTTGGCATGGGGCTTATTTGGCTTACCGTGCTAAATATGTTACTTGGAGTAATTGTTGCCTTTATTTTCTTTGGAAGAAAAACCAGAAAAATTGGACACAAATTAGATGCCCATACTTTCCCTGAATTCTTAGGAAAACATTTTAATAGTAAAGCCATTCAAATATTTGCCGGAGCTGTAATTTTTATTTCAATGCCGCTGTATGCGGCAGTGGTACTTAAAGGTGGTTCTGTATTTATCGAAAAAATATTTGAAATTGACTACAATATAGCCTTGTTACTATTTACGCTAATTATTGCTGCTTACGTAATTGCAGGAGGTATGAAAGGTGTGATGTATACCGATGCACTTCAAGGAACAATCATGTTTATGAGTATGTTCTTCTTATTAATTTGGACTTACAAGGTTATTGGTATGGGATTCTCTGAAGCCAATGCTCATTTAACTGAAATGGCCAATTTAGTTCCTGAAAAACTTCAAGCCATTGGGCACAAGGGCTGGACATCGATGCCTACGGGAGGCTCTCCTTGGTGGTATATTCTTGTAACATCTTTGATAATGGGTGTTGGAATTGGTGTGTTGGCTCAACCACAATTAGTTGTTCGTTTCATGACCGTAAAAAGTGATCGTGAATTAAATCGTGCCGTTCTAATTGGTACCGTTTTTATTATTGCAACCACAGGTATTATTTTCACTGTTGGTGCAACATCGAACATATTCTTTATGCAAACCGAAGGAAAAATAGCAGTTGGTGTAATGCCCGATTTAGACAAGATTATACCATTGTATATTAAATCTGCAATGCCTGCTTGGTTCTCCGCTGTTTTCATGCTTACAATTCTTTCTGCAAGTATGTCAACCTTGAGTTCTCAATTCCACGCAATGGGAACGTCAATAGGACACGATGTTGTTGAATCAATTTCAAAAGAGAAAGTAAATTCTACTGTAATTACAAGAATTGGTGTAGCGGTATCAATTATTGTAAGCTACACAATTTGTTATACCTTAAACATGAGTGTTATTGCTCGCGGAACTGCCATTTTCTTTGGAATTTGTGCGGCAACCTTCTTGCCTGCTTATTTTTGCGCTCTGTATTGGAAAAAGACAACAAAACAAGGAGCCTTATGGAGTATGATTTCAGGCTTTGCAGT
>JAQIBQ010000557.1 GCA_027859005.1 Prolixibacteraceae bacterium
ACTACAAACAATTTGCTGGAAAGCTTTCGATAAAAGAGCTTGTTACGTTAAAACTCATATCTGTTGTTTTGCAAGAACTTGCCGATGATGGCTACTTGTTGCAACACGAACGTGGAAAATTCCTATTAAAAGAAAAAACAGGATATATTGTGGGTAAGGTTGAAATGACTCAAAAAGGATATGCCTTTATCATTTCTGAAGAATTAGACGAAGATGTATTTGTTGCTGGTGGAAACTTGAATAAAGCTTTACATGGCGATAAAGTACGTGTTTTTATTCTTGCAAAACGTAAACGGAAACAGCCCGAGGGGGAAGTTGTGGAGATAATTGAAAGAGCAAGAACTAGTTTTGTTGGTATCGTTTCCTTGTCAAAGAATTTTGCATTCTTAGTACCTACTGGAAAAAATAACTTCGATATCTTTATCCCTAAAGATAAATTAATGGGAGCCAAGCAAGGTCAAAAAGCCATTGCTAAAATTACCGATTGGCCACAACATGCAAAGAATCCCTTTGGCGAAATTACCGATGTGTTAGGTGAAGTGGGAGAAAACGATGCTGAAATGCATGCTATTTTGGCGGAATTCGATATGCCTTATCAATTCCCTTCAAAGGTTGATAAAGCTGCCGATAAAATACCCACAGAAATAACCAAAGAGGAAATTTCGAAGCGTAGAGATTTTAGAAACATCCCAACTTTTACAATCGATCCTCATGATGCCAAAGATTTCGATGATGCATTATCGGTTCAAAAATTGAAAAATGGAAATTGGGAAGTTGGCATACACATTGCCGATGTTAGTCATTATGTACAACCAGATTCCTTAATTGATAGAGAAGCCGAAGATCGAGCCACGTCTGTTTATATGGTTGATCGAGTAGTGGCCATGTTGCCCGAAAAATTGTCGAATGGTGTATGTTCTTTGCGTCCTCAAGAAGAAAAACTATGTTTTTCAGCTGTATTCGAATTGAACGACAAAGCACAAGTGTTAACCGAATGGTTTGGACGAACAGTTATTTTTTCGGACTATCGTTTTGATTATGCCGAAGCCCAAGCAATTCTCGACACTGGTGAGGGAGAGATGAAAGAAGAAGTGCTTATCTTACACGATTTGGCGCAGAAACTTAAGGCCCTTCGATTCAAGTCAGGAGCCATCGCTTTTGATAGGGTTGAGGTGAAATTTAACCTCGATGAAGATGGAAAACCGTTGGGTGTATTCTTTAAAGAAGCAAAAGAATCGAACCAATTAATTGAAGAATTTATGCTACTTGCGAATAAAAAAGTAGCCACATTTATTGGTAAATCCAAAGATAAATCGAAAGCTAAAACCTTCATTTATCGAATCCACGATAAGCCTGATCCCGAGAAATTAGACACCTTTAATAATTTTATCCATAAGTTTGGATACGGCCTCGACATGAAGTCTCCCGGCAATATATCACAATCGATGAATAAATTGCTCAAACACGTAAAGGGAACTCACGAAGAAAATATGATTTCAAATTTGGCGGTAAGATCAATGGCAAAAGCTGTTTATTCAACGCGTAATATTGGTCATTATGGATTGTCATTCGATTATTATTCACACTTTACTTCCCCAATTCGTCGTTACCCCGATTTGATGGTGCACCGTTTATTGGCTCGCTATCTTGATGGTGGTCGTTCGGTTAGTGGAGATGAATACGAAGAAAAATGCCGCCATTCTTCAAACATGGAACAACGAGCTGTTCAGGCTGAACGAGCTTCAATAAAATACAAGCAGGTTGAATTCATGCAAGATAAGGTTGGTGAGGTTTTCGATGGAGTTATATCTGGTGTTACCGACTGGGGCATTTATGTTGAACTAACTGAAAACAAATGCGAAGGCATGGTTTCTATGAGAGATCTCAAAGATGACTTCTATTTCTTCGATGAAAAAAATTACTGCATAACGGGTATGCATTCCGAGAAAACGTACCAAATGGGTGCCGATGTTAAAATTCAAGTAGTGCGTGCGAACCTAGAGAAAAAACAGCTTGACTTTAAATTGATTGAAGAACAAGATTAATTTGAATTAAAGTTACAGGTAGGGATGCCATCTTTTTTTAAAGAGATGGCATTCCTATTTATATCCTATTCAAGGCTTCACTTTGAGTGAAACCTTGACTGGTTTTGAGTGAAGGCTTGAAGGGCAGGAGGCTGAAGGCAGAAGTTGAAAAGTCTAAAATAGCGTGTCATTGCGAGGTGTCATTCCGAGGGTTCACCCAATTTTCTTTGGGCATAATGAGGAAATGACAAATAGCTCCATAGGAGCGGAATATTTGTAGCCTAGCCCCGATAATTATCGGGGAACCCAGGGTAGAAAAGAACAC
>JAQIBQ010000582.1 GCA_027859005.1 Prolixibacteraceae bacterium
ATTATCATCTATTGTAATTTTTGACCCTGTTTTTTGATAGACATTAGCCCAAAAGCGGTAGTTGTCGGAATTTTTACTAAATCCATGAGGTTGTCCATGCAGTTTAATAAACTTTAGGATTTCTCCAGCGTCAAAAATTTGCGGGTTGTTGTTAAGTGCTATTCCTAATAAGGTTGTACCTGTTCTTCCTGTACCAAGAATATAGATTATTTTATGAATCATTTCTATATTTAATTACTTTGGCTGGTATACCGCCTACAATTGCATAATCTGTTATGTTTTTGGTGACTACTGCTCCTGCTGCAACTATTACATGATTCCCTATTTTACATCCAGCTGTTACTATGACATTGGCTCCTAGCCAAACATCATTTCCTATAGAAGTGTGTTTAGACCTTTTCCCCTGATGTTGTATTGGGATATCTAGTCGATCATAATTATGATTTCTTGTATATATTTTAACGTTTGGGCCCATAATGACATTATTTCCAATAGAGGTATTCGCTTGAATTAAACAATCAGTTCCAAGTTCTGAATTGTCGCCTACATTGCAATTAGGACTGATCTCTGCACCTTTTTTAACCCTTATTCCACTTCCACCGGTTTTTAAATATTTTCTAACAAAAAAACTCCTTAGTGCAGGAAAAAAAAAGGAGTATGGTCTCCAGTCTTCTGGAGTATTCTTGAGTAATATTAGATAGAATAAATAATAAAACCTTTTCATAACTTAGCTAAGTTTCTATAACAGTCCATAATCTTATAGCTTGTTGACTTTGTATCTAACCCTAATTGAAAGATTTTATCTCTTCCATTACTGCGTATGTTTTGTTTAGAAGACAATAATTCATACAGTGGGGTAACAAAATCCTCTGGTTCATACGAGTCTATAACACTACAGTTGTCAACATCCTTAAGTAAAACCTGAACATCACCTACATTGGTTGAGATTATAGGGGTATTACAACACATTGCCTCTTTAACAATCTGAGGTGAACCTTCTGATATGGATGTCATTAGTAGAACATCTATCTTATTTAGAGAAGCTGCAACTTCATCTCTGGTTTTATTATGAAATTCTTCTATTAAAATTTCAAATCCATATTTGGTCTTTACTAAATTGATGATTTTTTCAAATAATGAATAGTTCTTTTCCGGTCTTTTAGTATTGCCAGGGAAACCAATAATGTATGGCATTTCCTTATCTTTATGTTGTCTTTCATTATTAAAAACATCATCCTTTACACCACATGGCAGATAAGTCATTGACGAACTATAATTTGAAATAAGGTTTTTCATATCCAAATTAAGATAAAAGATATGATTTGATTTTCGAATCACTTTTTTTGTTAAATATATTATTAATGGAGTTGATTTACGTTTATCAATATCAGCACTATGCAACATTGTAATGACAGGTGTTTTGATAAAGGGATTAAATAATAAAAATAATCCACTAAGACCAAAATGTAGATGGATTACATCATATTTGTTAAAAAGCAAGCGGAAATTAATTTTAAATATAGAAAATAGATAATTAAGCTAATTCTTCCTACCATTGATAAAAACAACCTTATTTTTAGAGTATGGAAAATGTTTTTTTAAGCCTTCAACTTGCTCTTTTACGAAGATTCCGTAGTATTTATGAGCCTCAATTGGCCACATATTTGTAATTGTCAATATTTTCATATCAATTTATGATTTAGTATAATTCCAAATACCTTTTCGCTGTTAATTTAATATCAAATAAATCGACCACGCGAGTATAAGCTTTTTCAGAAATTTCGGTTATCGTTTTACTATCCATCTTCACAATTGATTCTAAAGATTGAACAAGAGAATCAATATTCCCATTTTCAAAGTAGAACCCATATTTTCCCTCATCTATTATCTCCATTGGACCATAGGTATTACTCACTAAAACGGTTACCTTAGCAGCCATTGCTTCAGCTACAGTCAGTCCAAAACCTTCGAATATGGAAGGTTGAACCAGTAGGTCGTAATCTTTTAAATGCGCATAAATGTATTCACGATCTTTTAATCCAAGAAAATTAACTTGCTTTGAAACTCCAAGCTCTTTTACTAATGATTTTAAATACAATTCGGATGGACCTGTGCCAATAAAATCGATTACCATTTGATGTTTAGTGTCTTTTAGCTGTGATAGTGCTTTAATAAGTACATCCTGTCCTTTTATCTCGTGAAAAAGGCGGCCAACTACTACAATTTTATAAGGGGCATCGACCTTTTTTTGATAATTGATTGAAACATTTGACGTAATAATTCCATTATAAACTATGATAGAATCGAGCTGATATCGTGAGTACAAATCCTGCTTTACACTCTCAGAAATTGCAAAAAGTTTATGGTATTTATTAAAGTATTTACTCTTAATAGCTACGGCATGTATCGTAAGAACAGATTTCTTGTAAAAAGCCGGTAAAATTAATTTTACTAAATTATGATTGTGACAGTGTATCACAAAAGGCTTCAATCTAAATAGGAGAGCGTTGAGCTTAACAATAAGGAATATGTTTTTGGACTGTGGTAAACGGTTTATATAAATTACCTCAACTCTATTATCAACTTTACAGATAAGTTGCTCATCAAAATTATTATTGACTATAATCAACATGCACTTTGCAAACTGACATTGCTCATTAAGAATATCAACCAACATGGTTTCTGCACCGCCTGTGTTGAATGAGAATATTAAATGAACAATAGTCTTTTGTTTTTTCATAAACTTAATTTTGAATTGATTGTAACTCTTTGGTCATGGTAATATAGATAAAGTAACAAATAGCTACGAATGTGTACGCTCGCATCGATGTTCCTGAAATCGATGTAATCAGACTATTTACAATTATTATAAAACCAATGGCAGCATATTGTGATTGTAACATATGGCGTTTGAAAGCAGATAAAAACTTCACAAAATAGAGATATATAAATATTACAGTACCAACAATACCTAAATTAAGAATTAACAATGCCCAAAGGTTATCACCCGTATCTATCTTACTATTCTGCCCCATTTCTTCGTTAAATACTCCAATTACAAATGGTAGACGTGCTGCAGCTGATGAATTGTCACTAATCAACCCCGCACCTGTAATAAACCGTGAAGGGGACTCTACAACATAAGCGAAACGTTCATATAACAATGCAATACGAAATTGTAAAGTATTTCCAACTTCATAATCGTTACTCGCACCCTGAATGGAGCTAAGATCTGCAACAGCATCGTCAATACGTTCAGATAAAACCGTAGTAGATGCTAAAGGTATAATAATGAGCGTTATTAATAATGCATAAAAAAACCATTTCTTTATATTTCCTTTAAGCAGAATAAATAAACCTATGGAAAGTATCGTAGCAACTATTTGTGTGCGATGTAATGGTGCAAGAAGACACAAAAAACAAATGCCTACATACAGTGCTTGTTTAAATTTACTCATGTTCACGTTCCCAAACATATAGTATGCAAGACCAACCAATGCAAATGGAGGTATATTATAGTAACGGTTAAAACCACTAGAAGTGGTGTTGATTACAAAGTCAAGAGATCCGTTGTTACCTGTTAAAATAGTTCCTCCTGTTATTATTTGCAATATAAAGAGGGTACATTGTACGAGTACAATCTTCATGAGGAGTTGAAAAAACGAATGCAGTTTATTGATCGGAATCTCTCGAAAGACGATAAATATAAGGTATATAGAATAAATACGAAATACCGACATTACGTCGCCCATTGGGTAATGAAGAATAAAAATACTATATATAAAT
>JAQIBQ010000014.1 GCA_027859005.1 Prolixibacteraceae bacterium
AGAAAAGAAGATGCTGTTTTATTGGCATAATTTCCGAAAACCGAATCATCGATTTCGGTGTAATTGTAACAAATAAGTTTCGCTGATAAGTTTTGGGAAATGCCTGAATATATGCTATTTATCGATTCTAATTCATCATTCGCGAGTTGTGAATGCTGTTTGGGATCCAATTTATTGTACTTGCCTAATAGTTTATGAGACGATTTAAATAGAATCACAAAATCGGGCTTAAACTCATACAATTCTGATTGTAAATCAAAAACCTGCCGTTCAATTTGATTAAAGTCGGCTTCCCAAATCACTAAATCAAAACGATGATCAAAACCAAGAGCACGAATGGCTTGGGTAAGAAATTGTGTGGCTGTATCTCCTAAGATTGCTAGCTTTATCTTTTTCAATCCTGAAAAATCTTTCTTTAAGTTTTTCTTCAATTGAGAAAACGTTTTCATCTGATATGGATTTTTAATGCAGCCTATAAACTGGACCTAATAATTAATATGCTTGAGCTATTTAACTTTTTAGCTGTGATAAAAATAGGAATTTCTGTTCAATGTAATGAATATTTTGAAAGCCGCTTAAAATAAGTTTGAACCCAAAAAAGGTCCTTTTGTAAAGCACATTTCCTTTTAATCGTATATAAATTTGATTATTTCTTTAGTTCCCAGTCGAATCCGTCTTTTTTGTCTTTAATTTCAAAGCCAAAAGCAGTCAGTTCATTTCTGATTTTATCGGACATGGCCCAATCTTTATTTGCTTTTGCTTCCATGCGCAGATTTAGTAAAAGATCAACAACATCGCTTAAAACTTCGTTGTTTCCTTCGGCTGCTTGTTCGTCTTGAAGTCCTAGAATATCAAAAACAAAATCGTAGTATAGTTTTTTTAGCTCTACTAAATCGGCAGCATTAATTTTTTCATTGCCGTCGTTTAACGAATTAATAATTCGAACGCCATCGAACAAGTTGGCTATAACAATTGGTGAATTGAAGTCGTCGTTCATTGCATCGTAGCATTTGGCTTTTAGAGAAGCAATGTCAACTGTCGATTCTGTTGATGCACTTAAAGAATCTAAAACTTCAATGGATTTAAATAATCGTTCCATTCCTTTTTGAGCAGCTTGTAATGCTTCGTTCGAGAAATCGAGTGTGCTACGGTAATGCGCTTGTAGCATGAAAAAGCGAATAATCATTGGACTATAGGCTTGTTGTAAAAGCGGATGTTCACCTTTAAAAAATTGATCAAGTGTTATAAAATTTCCCAATGATTTGCCCATCTTCTGTCCGTCGATAGTAACCATGTTGTTGTGCATCCAGTAGTTAACACTTTCGTGACCAAGGGTTGCACAGCTTTGTGCAACTTCAGCCTCGTGATGTGGAAAAAGCAAATCCATGCCACCTCCATGTATGTCAAATCTTTCGCCCAGGTATTTCGTACTCATCGCAATACATTCGGTATGCCATCCTGGGAATCCATCGCTCCAGGGTGAGGGCCAGCGCATAATGTGTTCTGGTTGTGCTTTTTTCCAAATGGCAAAATCGGCACTTGAATGTTTTTCATCTTGACCGTCTAAAATACGAGTATTGCTTAGCAAATCTTCGAGTTTTCGGCCCGAGAGTTTTCCATACTTATAATCCTCATTATATTTTGCGACATCGAAATAAATAGATCCGTTACTTTCGTAACCGTAACCTTTAGCTAATACTTTTTTTACAATTTCAATTTGCTCAATAATATGACCCGTTGCAGTTGGTTCAATGCTTGGTTTTAAAACATTGAGTTTTTCCATGTCGTGTCGGTAGCTATTGGTGTAGGTTTGCACTACTTCCATGGGTTCTAATTTATCGAGTTTGGCTTTTTTACCTATTTTATCTTCTCCTTCATCGGCATCGGCAACAAGGTGACCTACATCGGTAATGTTGCGCACATAACGAACTTTGTATCCAATGTGTTTCAAGTATCTAAAAACCAAATCAAATGTAATGGCAGGGCGCGAATGGCCTAAATGGGCATGTCCGTAAACGGTTGGCCCACAAACATAAAGCCCTACAAAACCTGGGGTTATGGGAGTAAATACTTCTTTTGTCTTACTAAGGGTGTTGTATATAAATAACTGTTGTTCCATTATTGATTTGTTTTGAACGGGCAAATTTAACAATTCTTTGCGAGCTAAACGATATTATTGTAAATTGAGACCAAGAATTACTGTATATTGTGTTTTTTTGTTTAAACACTTAATAAGATGTAATCATTTAGTATCCAAATTATCATAACTTTCATTAAATTTGGAATCCAGATTAATTAACACTAAACAAATGCCTCGTTATTATTATACTATACTCCTTATTTTCCTATTGCATTTTTCTATAAATGCCCAAGTGGTTGAGCCCATATTTTCTGAAGATCAAGTGACTGAGATTCCCGTAAAAGAGGTTCAAGCATTGCTGTCAATTTATCATTCGACCAATGGTGACCCATGGAAGAAAAATAAAAATTGGTTAAAATCGCTAACTCCTTCGTGTTGGTTTGGTGTCACAGTTAATGGAGGTCATGTAACTGAACTGGTTTTGGTGGGTAATAATTTGACGGGTGAAATTCCACATAATATTGATTATTTAACTGAATTGAAAATTCTTTATCTTTTTGATAATGAAATAGAAGGAAGCTTTCCAGTTGAGATTACCCATTTGCAATTGCTTAAGCGCTTAAATTTATGGAAGAATAAAATTTCGGGATCGATTCCCGTTGAAATAAGAGCATTAAGAAAACTAAGCGAACTTATATTAGCTCAGAATAATTTCTCAGGAGAAATACCAATTGAAATTACGGAACTCTATATGTTGGAAGGATTGTCGTTTGCCGAGAATAATTTAGAAGGTGAACTACCAAAACAAATTGGATTGATGTCAAATTTGAAATGGTTTTCTGCATCACATAATCAATTGTCAGGATCGATACCTGCAAGTTTGATGGAAATTGAATCGTTAACATGGATTTCATTATCGCACAATAATTTGGAAGGTAATTTTCCTGAGAACATATTTAAGCTTAAAGAAATTAGTCATATTGATTTTAGTTTTAATAAGCTTGGAGGAACATTACCTCGCAGTCTGCTTGAATTAAATAAGCTTACTCATTTTAATATTTCGTACAACCAAATTCATGGTTTTTTCCCCTCTGAAATACGAGATCTTCCCTCAATAAGAAGAGTTGTAACTATAGGAAATGTTTTATTAAAGGAGAGTGAGTTTGTTGGTTCCAATAAAATTGAAATTCAATAAAATAGTTTATATTCATTCTTAGTTTGAAAAACAAGAAATAGCATATACTTTTACAGCCAATTAAAACCACCACGTTTGTTTTTAATTATAAAGAAGTGAGAAGAGAACGGGCTCAAAGATCCACTGGCAACCTCTCCAATAGAAAAGGTGCCAAAACCCGACCGTAGTACGGAATAATAATTAGGGAATTATGAATACAACCTTCACATTTCAATGTTTGTTTTTGCTGAGTTTTATGCACTTCTCAAATGGGTGTATGCGCTAAATGCTAGATAAACTCAATTGAAACAAAGCGCTTTCAGAAAGCAAATTGTTAAACATCATTACCATTTTTAGGAAGTCAAATTAAGAGCAAGTTGTTCTATAAGCAATTCGAATTATGTTGAAATCAAAAACGTATCACGAAATAAATGAAAAGATAAGAAAAGGCGAAGCCGTTGTGCTTACTGCCGAAGAAGTAGCAGAGTTGGCAAAAACAGCAACGCCCGAAGAAATAGTTGAAAAAGTAGATGTTGTGACAACTGCAACTTTTGGAGCCATGTGCTCGAGCGGTGCCTTTATCAATTTTGGACACTCCAATCCACCCATTCGAATGGAAAAAATTAGAATGAATGGAGTACCAGCATACGAAGGTTTGGCAGCTGTTGATACTTATATCGGTGCTACTGCTGTGGGGTCAAAAAATCCAAAATATGGAGGGGCACATGTAATTCAAGATTTAATTGATGGAAAAGATATTGTAATTGAAGCATGGGGGAAAGGAACCGATTGCTATCCTCGGAAACACATAAAAACGATTATAAACAAAGAAACGGTAAATGAAATGTTTCTTTTTAATCCGCGAAATGCCTACCAAAATTACAATGTGGCTGTAAATACTACTTCAAAAACAAAATATACTTACATGGGTACCTTGTTGCCCAATTTGCGGAATGCCAATTATTCAACTTCTGGGGAGTTGAGTCCTTTATTGAACGATCCCGAGTTTAAAACTATAGGAATTGGAACACGTATTTTCATAGGAGGAACAACAGGCTATGTGGTTTGGCCAGGAACACAGTTTCACACAACAAGGCCGAAAGACGAAAATGGAGTTCCAGTAACCAATGCAGCTACAATAGCCGTAATTGGTAATTTGAAAGAAATGTCGAGTGAGTTCATTCGTGCTGCATATTACGAGAAATACGGGACCAGCCTTTTTGTTGGTATTGGAATTCCGATTCCTGTATTAAATGTTGAAATGGCGAAAAGAGTCTCTATAAACAATAGTCAAATTCAAACCTCTATTTTGGATTATGGAACCGAAGGAACCCCGAAACTAGGGCAAGTTACCTACGAGCAATTACGATCGGGTGAAATTGAGGTTGATGGGCATAAAGTAAAAACAGCACCGGTTGCAAGTCTTTCAAAATCGAGAGAAATTGCAGATCTACTTAAGCAACAAATTCAAAAAGGTGAATTTTTTATTCAGGAGCCAGTGGAGATGTTTCCTAACAATAC
>JAQIBQ010000142.1 GCA_027859005.1 Prolixibacteraceae bacterium
ACCACACTTTACAGGCTTACTAGGGCTTCAACCATTTGGCTTTCGGATACAGGCAATGTCGGCTCAATGGGTTGGGACGCTGCCTACCCACGAATTTGCACATATGGACTATTTGAACACAAAGAAACAAATCAAAAAATATGGGTTTTGAATACTCATTTTGATCACATTGGCAATGTTGCCAGACAGGAATCAGCACAATTAATACTTCGGAAAATTAAAACCTTAAATACCGAAATCTATCCAGTAGCTTTAATGGGTGATTTCAATCTAACTCCTCTCACTAAGCCAATACAAAGTATTAAGAAACAAATGAAAGATGCTTTTGATGTATCCCAAAAACAACACTACGGACCTACAGGTACATTTAATGGTTTCGATCCCAACAATAAATTAGATACCCGAATTGATTACATTTTTGTTCAAAACATTAAAGTAAATTCCATTATTCATATTGACGATAAACGTGACGACGGTTTTTTCATTTCAGACCATTTGCCTGTTCTTTGCAAACTTCAATTGTACCCTGAATTCGATTAAAAAAGTAAAATCATTTAACAAGCAAAGCAACCTTTTCCTGACTGATTGATCTGTTAATTGAATAAAAATTATTACAAATGAAAAATCTATTGTATATGATCTCCTTACTAGTTATGATTGCTAGTTATGGATGTGATGAAAAAGAAATTATAGATACAAACAATTTATTCCAATTAGAAGGAACTTGGATAAACCATACCTACCTCGATTCAACATTCACACTTAAAAATTCTTCCAAATTCATAGAAGATGAATATGGAATAACGTTAAATTCTGATCAAACCTGTATTGAAAGGAAGAACTCTGGATGGTGTGGAACTCCTCCTGTTATGTATGCCAACTTCGACGGAATATGGGAATTGAACGATTCTATCATCAGTATTTCAGTTGCTTATTGGGGTGGAATGGCTGACTATGAATGGAAAATTATTTCACATACCGATTCAAAAGTTGAATTCTATAGCATTAATGAAGAATACAATATGGAAGAGTAAAAAAGCAAATGCGAACGCTAAATACTAAATGCTTAGCATGTTGACTCCCACAAATATTTACTCGCAAGCGTTTTATACGGATTCCATTTTTCAGCTATTTCAATAAGCTTATTCCGAAGTTCTTTCTTTTCAAGTTCAATAGAATACCATTCCTTCATGTGGGTTTGAATGCCCAAATCATCGACCGGAAAAACATTGGGTCGATCCATTGGGAACATCAAAATCATTTGAACGGTCCATTTTCCTACTCCCTTAATTTGTGTCAAATAGTCAATTATCTCATCGTCGCTTAATGTATTCAAGTAGTCGAACGACATGGGCTTATCCAATGAAAACTGGGCCACATTTTTAATGTAATTTGCTTTCGAATTTGATAAACCAACACTTCGTAATTGCGAAAGATCAAAACTTAGAATTGTTTGGGCATCGGGATATTCATCTGGAAATAAATCGATAAAACGACGCCAAATCACACGTACCACCTTCACTGATAATTGTTGAGATGCAATGGAATTAAGCAATTCAAAATAGACATCGATACTTGGAGTTGGTTTAATTTCAGACTTAACCGAAGCGATTATATTTTTCATAATCGGATCTTTCTCCGATAATATACTTGCTATTTCTGAGTAGGGTTTATCCATTTCTCTAATGACTTTTGACTCGTATGACATCAAAATAATTCAATGGCTACCGGACAATGGTCACTGCCCATTACTTCCTGCATGATGTATGATTTACGAACCTTAGGCATGAACGATTTGCTCACTAAAAAGTAATCAATTCTCCAGCCTACATTCTTTGCTCTTGCTCCTGCCCGGTAACTCCACCAAGAATATTCTTCGATTTTTTCGGGGAAGAAGTGTCGAAAAGAATCAACAAAACCACCCTGGGTATAACGGTCCATACCATCTATCTCTTCCTGCATGTAACCCGCTGATTTATTATAATTAGGTTTAGCATGTGTTAAATCAATAGGCTTATGTGCAACATTCATATCGCCACAAACAATAACTGGCTTAGACTTTTCTAACTTTTTGAGATAGTCATAAAAAGCTTTGTCAAAATTCTGTCTGTCACCAAGCCTTGATAAATCGTTTTTTGAATTAGGAACATAAACTGTAACAACAAATAATGCTTCATATTCAGCACACAACACTCTACCTTCGGAATCGTGCTCAGCGATTCCTAAATCTCGTGTTACACTTAAAGGTGCTTCTTTCGAGATAATTGCTGTTCCCGAATATCCTTTCTTTTCGGCCGAATTGGAATAAATATGGTATCCCTCAATGGGGTCAAGCGCTTCAGCTACTTGATCGTCTTGTGCTTTTGTTTCTTGTAAACACAATACATCGGCATTCATTTGTTTAAAATCTTGAAAGAAATCTTTCTTTGTAATGGCTCGAACGCCATTAACATTCCAGGAAATTATTTTCATTGGTTTATTATTTATTTGCTATTTTCATTACAATATGTATCTAGCTGTATTGTTGGCTCTTAGCTCGATGTTATTTTTTTAAACGGCCATTAGTGATAATTTATAATTAGAAAACATAAAGGTCCAATTATTGTTTCTCAAACATAATTTAAAATAGACGATCGTGAAAAATATTTGTCGATTTATTATAATAAAGGAGCTATTTAGCATCTGGCATCAATATTCAAGTATCAGTATTTATGTTACATATGGTTTTTAATGAATCTATATATTGTGAAATTCAGATGAATTTATATCGGAAAATATTTTCCATTTGAAAAAGAACATTACAATATATTTATTCAACATCCTAAAATTCAAACTCAATCTTGATACCTAATAATCACATCTCAATACTAACTAAACCACTATGCATTGGAAATATATAGGTTTAAAAATCGAATGGAATTAGATAAAACAAATTGAGAAATCGACGGAAGACGGAAGTCAAAAGACGGAAAAAAACATTCAACACACCTTTCACTCTTCAGTCTCCTGTCTTC
>JAQIBQ010000160.1 GCA_027859005.1 Prolixibacteraceae bacterium
GGTAATAGGTCACTTCTCTTTAAAAATTACACTTTAACCTTACAATCATTTACAATTTCGAAGCACATTAGTTGTTTTTGTTGAATTCCCTCAACACTATATCTATAATAAAGTTCAATAAATAGATCAACTTACCCTAGTCACATTCACAATCAATTTACTATTAGAAATAGTGAAAGCACAATAAGTAAATTATTCGTCTTATTTTAGCAGATACACATGGATAAACTACAAAGCAATAACAATCAAGAAAACAATCCACTCCACGGCGTAAAACTGGCCGATATGTTAGTATATTTGGTTGAAGAATATGGGTGGGATGCCTTAGGGGTAAAAATTAAAATCAGGTGTTTCAACCTCGATCCTTCGATTAAATCGAGTCTGACCTTCTTACGAAAAACGCCTTGGGCAAGAACAAAAGTAGAGCAATTGTACCTTGAAAGTATTCAGGAAAATAAAGATTTATAATAGCGAACACCCTCAGAAACTAAACATTGGAAGGAAAAGATAAGGACTTGAAATGGATCAATAACTAATGGGTTTCTGTTCTGAGTTGGAATTGGTTAAGAAAGAAGTTAGCTGATAAGGAACAATGCAGTGGCTTTGCACGTTTAATACTAAAAATACAAACTATGGAAGATCCTAAAATTGCTGCTAAAAATCCTGCAGCCATCGAATTAAAACCAGGCAAGTATTTCTGGTGCGCCTGCGGGCAAAGTAAAAATCAACCTTTTTGCGATGGATCACATGCTGGATCGGAATTTACACCCGTTCCTTTTGATGTAAGTGAGAAGAAAACTGTTTACTTATGCCAATGCAAACACAGTAAGAACAAACCTTTTTGCGACGGTTCTCATAAAAATTTATAGAAATCTGTCAATTGTCATTAGGTTGGATTTTCACCATTGACTCTAATGACAATTGACTGTTTTTAGACTTCTTTGAAATAGTCTTTACCTGCACTGCAAATTGGACAAATAAATTCTTCGGGCAAGTCTTCAAATGGTGTTCCAGGAGGAATGCCCATGCTTGGTTCCCCAATAGCAGGATCGTATGTATAACCACAAATTATGCAAACATGTTCGGCAGCTTCCTTATTTGCTGAATCTTCAGACTTCTTTTCATCCGCAGTTTCTTCAATCAACTTTTCAGGATCGATATAGGTTGGAGCATTTTTAGGAGCCAACATTTTATAATGCTGGTGGTAATAGTCGTAAGTTAAAGGTGGGTTATCGTTCAATTTTTCGGCAACTTTTACTTCTCCAATAAATAAAATGTGCGAACCACAATCAACTTCATTAATTACTTCACACTCTAAAGCAGCTATACACGAATCGGTTACTACAGGAATTCCAAGTTCTCCAATTTTGTATTCATGCTTCTCGAACTTATCAAAATCGGCCGATGACTTAAAGCCAAAGTCGCCAACAATGGCAACATCTAATTCTTTTTGTAAAACTGACAATGAGAATTTTTTACTTTTCTGAATTGTTTCACAAGTGTAATTGTCTTTATTGCAACTTACAGCAATTACTGAAGGACTTGCAGTTACCTGAAAACCAGTATTGCCTGCATAGCCTGATTTGTTTCCTTCAAATTCGGAACAAATTAGATATAATCCGTAAGACAGTTTATGAAAAGATGAAAAGTCGATCATGTTTTTGAGTTTTATTTTTTTTTAAAGGTAAAAGTTATTTTTCAGCTGCAGTAGTATATTATTTACTTTTTTGAATACTTGATGGTGTTTTCCCAAATTCTTCTTTAAAACTTTTTCTAAAATGAGAGACACTTTGAAATCCAACCTCACAAGCTATTTGATTTATTGTTAACGCTTCATCCAACACTAGACCATACGCTTTTTTGAGTCGTAACTTCCGAACATAATCGGCAGGTTTAATGCCCGTTAACTCGTCGAACTTACGATAAAAAGTTGCCCTACTCATATTCATTGCTTCACTTAAAATATCAATGGTAAAATTGGCATTCGAAATATTTGTTTCAATCACTGTATTTATAGATTTGATAAACATTCGATCCTTTCCATTAAGCCCCTCAATAATTTTTTGCTTATGCCCTATACCTTCGAATTGTCGTTTAACATTCTCACGATTAATCAATAAAGAATTAATTCTGGCAATAAACAATTGAATGTTAAACGGTTTTTCAATGTATGCATCTGCTCCCATATCATATCCATCCAACTGGGTTTCAAGGTCTATTTTGGCAGATAAAATAATAAAAGGGACATGTGATGTTTCAATACTGTTCTTTATCACCTTACAGAATTCGATACCATCCATAACCGGCATCATTACATCAGATATTATTAAATCGGGAGAATAAGTTTTTAAAATTTCTAAGGCTGATCTACCATGCAGAGCTGTTTTAACCTCAAAGTGTTTGCCTAATAAGTTGGCAATAAATTCGAGTAAATCTATATTGTCTTCAACCAGCAATATTCTTTTTTCTTTAAGTTCTGGAATTAGCAAATTAACCCAATTCTCGTTGCTCAGTATATATTCAACATTTCCCTGTTGCTGGGCTAAATCCTTTGTTTCGAAATGATCTTTACCCAATTGAAACCGAAGTAAAAAACGACTGCCTTTTCCTAGTGAACTTTCCAATTCAATGCTGCCTTTATGAAGTTCTACTAGTCCTTTCACCAATGCCAAACCAATACCATGACCAACTGTTTTCATTGAATCTGTCCGATAAAAACGATTAAAAATGAATTCTTGATCTTTCTGAGAAATTCCAATACCATTGTCAAGTACCTCAATTATAAAACACCCCTCCCCTTTTTCAATTATCACATGAATGTCATCCCCTTCCTCTGAATATTTTATTGCATTGGAAAGCAAATTATACAAAATCATTTCAATTTTTGCCTTATCAAGCCATACCAAAAGCGAATTTAATTCGGATCGAAAATGTAGTTGTTGTTGTTTTGATGCCGCTAAATTTTTAAAGGTGTCGACCACTCCTTTGATACAATCAACCACATCAATTTGTGAAACATGTAAATTTAACTTATCCTGATCGAGCTTACGCAAGTCAATCACCTGGTTAATCAATTGCAACAACAATTGTGCATTCTTTCTTATTGATTTTACCGATTGTTTTGATTCGTCTTTTAGACTTTCAATTTGCCCAAGTATTATAGTCAATGGTGTTCTAAATTCATGTGAAATATTGGTAAAAAATTGCAATTTCGATTGGTCCGATTCGTGCAATTGATCTGATATTGTTTTAATTTGTCGGTTTTGCTCCTTCAATTTAGAAGTTTGCTCATCAACTTTTTTCTGTAACCAAATGTTTCGTTGTTCTATTTGTTTTATACGTATTCGATAAATACAAAAAGCAAGTGAAGAAAGGAAAATTAGTGCCAAAAATCTAAACCACTGGCTTTTCCAAAAAGGAGGCACGACTTCAATTTCGAGCAATATCGGTTCACTAAAATTTTGATTTGATCGACTAACTCGTAATTCAAATACATATTCACCCGGAGGAACTTTATTGTAAGTAACCAATCGATCGTTTTTTGCCAAGATCCAATCTTCATGTAAGCCTTTGAGCCGGTATTGAAAAATATTGGGATTGGGATAATCAAAAGGATAAGCATTGAATCCAATTGAAAAAGAATTCCGTTGGTACGAAATTGCAATGTGTCCTGTTTCTGATAGTGATTTTTCCAATACAACCTTATGGTTAATAGTATCTCCTGGAAAAACCTTTCCGTTTTGCAGCAAAAGCTCACTAAAAACAGGTCGTATTTTTTCATCGGATGCTGAGATCTGTTCTGGATTAAACGAAACCACACCGGTATATCCACCATAAAAAAGAGTACCCTGCTGGTCTAAGAAATAGGCATCATCCATGAAGTAATCGTTGCGCAAATATGATTTAAAAACTGAAGTATTAGGATTAAAAAAGCTAATTCCCCGATTAGTACTCATCCACAAATTGCCTTTTGTATCTTTTGAGATGCTGTAAACAATGTTGTTGCTTAGGCCATCTTCTTCAAAATAATTTTGCTCAATTTTATTGCTTTTTAGGTTAAATAAATTGAGTCCCCCATTGGTACCAATCCATAAACTATCGCCAGTGGCCAACATGCAGTAAACTTTATCGTCAGTTAAACCGTCGTTTTCCGATTGATAAAATTCATAGTCCATGTCAGGATATGTAATTTTTAATAGTCCAAAATTATCCTGAGCTAGCCACAGGTTTCTATATTTATCTTGTACTATATCTCTAATGGTAGGAAGACTATTTGTCCCTTTAACTTTCAATTGTATCGTAGATAAAGATTCATCTTCTAAATTCACCAATCCGATATTAAAGGGGCTTGTAATAGTAAGTCTTCCCGGATCAAACTCTTTTATTACGTAACAGCGATAAGGCCAACTCCACTTGAAACGGCAATCGACTGACTCAAAACGATCCATTTGATTATTATAGATACACAAGTTATCGTTCACCCCTATCCAAATATTACCACGACTATCTTCAAAAATCACACGCACGTTTTCTATTGCACGTTTTTCATCTTGTTTATTAAAGTAAAACCGATAGTATTTCAATTTTGTGTTGGCTTGCCAAAGGGCAATGCCTTCCTGGTCGAAACCAAGCCATAAACTATTATTATGGGTTTTACAAATGGCACGTACAGGGTTTGACTCAGGGTCGGTCATGTTTTCGATATTCCAACTATAATGTTGAAATTGATTTTTTTGACGGTTTAAATGCAGCAAACCATTCTTTGCAGTACCAATCCACAAATTACCTAAGGCATCCACTCTTAAACGATTAACGACTCTTCCTTTAAATGAATAATCGTTTTGAGGATCATTCTCAAATTTTTGAAATTTGACCTCTGCCTCTATTTCATAAAAGCGCACTAAAAAACCATCGCCACCCAACCAATATGTTCCATTTATTACAGCAAAATCATATATACTGTTTCTATAAAAGTTTGAAAAAGGTGTACTCTTAAAATCAAGCAATTTATCAGATATCTTACTTTCTTTATCAATAGAATATATTCCATCTGAAAGAATAAACAACCATTGATTTCCTTCCAAAAACAAACCATAACACGGTTGTTTGGTAATCATTTTGCTTTGGAATGTATTATTTATCTTATTGTAATTGACTTTTTGAATTCCAAAATCACCAAAGATCATTACGCTATTTCCATTAACTTTTCGAATCCCTTTGATGGCACTTTTAGCATAAAAGGTTTGAAAATTGTTGCTACCGATTTCCCATAATCCCAAATTGGAATTACTATTCATCCATAGCAAAGAATCGTTGCTTTGAACGATATTGTTTACATTCTCCAGATTGAATGATTCGAAATATTCGGGACTAATTAAATGAAATTGCTGTGTTTCTGCATGAAAATAATTTAAACCACTCCCCCGAGTGATCATCCACATATCTCCCTTAAAACCAACCCCCATGCTCATCACATAATTGCCAACCAAATTATTTTGGAGAGCACGGTTGGGCTTAAATACATCGAATTGATATCCATTGTATCGATTTACGCCATCAAGTGTTCCAATCCACAAATTACCTGCTTCATCAAACTCCATACAATTTACATTGTTCTGAGATAACCCGTTTGAAAGGTCAAAACGATCGAACCTTAAGTGCTGAGCGTTTAAATTTACGACCAACAATATCAAAAGAAATATGCCACTATACTTTATACGTTTCATAATCAGGGAGGCTAAAATAATCATTTTGCCAGCGAAACTTATACCAAGGTATAATTAAAGGTAGAATGAGATAAAATGACTAATTTGTGATACAATTCCATCCTTGTTTCAGGAAAGTATATTCTAAATTCGAAGAAATAATAAAAATCAATCATATGAAATTCAAATTAATATCAGTATCGATCTTACTGCTGCTACCCTCTTTAATTTTTGCAGGTGGAAGCAATTCATTATTTAATGGAAAAAACCTTGAAGGCTGGAAAATAATCAATGGTAAAGCCGCTTATACCATCGAGGGTAAAGAAATTATTGGAACCTCAACATTGAATTCTCCTAATTCATTTTTAGCTACCGAAGAAAAGTACAGCAATTTCATACTCGAATACGATATGAAAATGGATGTAGGATTAAACTCTGGAGTACAAATCAGGAGTCATAGTAAACCAGAAATCATGAACGGAAGAGTTCATGGAATTCAAATCGAATGTGAAGATTCCCAGCGAGGATGGGCTGGTGGTGTTTACGACGAGGCACGCAAGGGGTGGCGTTATCCTTTGGAATATAACACTTCTGCTAAAACAGCTTTTAAGAAAGGTGATTGGAACCATTTTAAAATAGTAGCCTATGATCATCATATTATTACTTGGGTTAATGGAATAGCTTGTGCGAATTTAATAGAAGAAGAAATTGAAACTGGATTCATAGCACTGCAAGTTCATGCTATTGGTTCAAATGAGAGTCTCAACGGAAAATCAATTCGTTGGAAGAACATTATGCTTCAAGAAATAAACCAAGAGGAATTCAACAAAATCAGCACCACGGCTCCCCAGGTGAGTTATCTAAAAAATAAATTGACCAACTTGGAAATTGAAGATGGTTGGAAACTACTTTGGGACGGGAAAAGCACCAATGGATGGCGCGGAGCTAAACTCAAACAATTCCCCGAAGGTGGATGGGAAATTAACGATGGTATTTTAGAAGTTGAAGCATCGAATGGTGGAGAATCGACCAACGGTGGTGATATTGTAACAGAAAAAAAATACAAGAACTTCATTTTAGAACTTGACTTTCAACTTTCTAAAGGAGCCAACAGTGGAATTAAATATTTTGTGGATACTGAATTAAATCAAGGTGAAGGATCGTCTATTGGATGTGAATTCCAAATTCTTGACGATCGAAATCACCCCGACGCAAAAATGGGTGTTGATGGCAACAGAACCTTAGCTTCACTTTATGATTTAATTACCGCCAACGGAAAGGAATTTAATCCATACCTACCAAACAATAAGTATGTAAACGGATTTGATCAATGGAATCGCGCACGTATTGAAGTGAAAGGAAAACATGTGGTTCATTACTTAAATGGAATTAAAGTAGTGGAATACGAAAGAAACACTCAGCAATGGAGAGCACTTGTAGCCTATAGTAAGTATAAAAACTGGCCCAACTTTGGTGAAAATGAAATGGGAAATATTTTACTTCAAGACCATGGCGACAACGTTAAATTCAAGAACATTAAAATTCAGGAGCTATAGGATTAAGATGGTTTTTGTGGTGTAGGATTTATTGTAACATAAAAGATCGACACAAGCCATAAATCCATTTTCCAATTCTCGCTATTAGCATTTAATAAGAATATATTATGACAGCAAATAAAAACACAAGAAGAGATTTTCTGAAAAAATCAGCCATAGCAACAGCTGGAATCACCGCAGGTGCTATGACCATGAGCGCAAAAAGTTATGGGTCCATTTTAGGAGCTAACGAACAATTAAACGTTGCTATTGTTGGGCTTGGCAGAAGACTGGGCGCATACATTGAGCCCATTTCATTACAAGAAAGCAACGTGAAGCTATTGTATTTATGCGACGTGATGGAAAGTCAAATGACCAATGCAGCCAAAAGATTCGCCAATAAATTGGATTATAATCCAACACTAGAGTCCGATTTCTTT